>CADDZH010000083.1 GCA_902812455.1 Chloroflexota bacterium
CATTGCGGCTTCTGTACCTGGCATCCGGTACATCGGGCCGGCGCACAACTCTTTTGCGTCTTGGCACGTTCTACCTCCTCGTCCCTGGCACCCCTGCCGGGTGCTGCAAACATTCTTCGTTCTCGTAAAGTGGGGGTGCAGGGGGCGGCCAGCCCCTGCCGGGGTTTGGGGCGCCCCCAAAGAAATCACTTTTTAAACGGTTTTGATATGATTTGTACCAGGACATTCATTCATTCAGGGTAGCGAACACCAGAAAAGGCGTCGATTCGATGAGTGAGCCTGTGCTCACTATCTCTTTCGGACGCCTACACGCGAGTGCCTTTCCATGTTCTTCCATCCTCGCAAGGATGGATGCTCACACTAGCAGTGAGAGGAGGTCACTCGACTCGCATTGCAAAAGACGAGCACCTTGCGCCTGGATTTGCAGGCCTATCCCGGCATCTTTCACAATGGTGTACGATATTTCTGTCCTTACTTCCTTCTTACCGCCCTTTAGATGCAGCCGCTTGCGCCGGTTTAGGTCGCTTGGTTCCGTATCGCGAACGGCCCTTGCGGCGTTTGGCCACACCCTCGCTATCAAGCGTACCTCTGACGATATGGTAGCGCACTCCAGGTAAATCTCTTACTCTTCCGCCGCGAATGAGCACCACCGAGTGCTCTTGCAAATTATGCCCTTCACCTGGAATATATGCCGTCACTTCCATCTGGTTCGTCAGGCGAACGCGAGCGATCTTGCGCATGGCCGAATTCGGCTTCTTGGGCGTCATTGTACGCACCTGGGTGCACACGCCACGCTTCTGTGGCGAGCCACGCAGGCGCAAAGTCCTGTTCTTCAAGGCGTTGTATGAATACAACAGCGCCGGTGATTTTGACCTTCTTCCTTTACGGGAACGGCCTTTACGGATCAACTGATTGATCGTAGGCAATGAACGATTCTGCCTTTCTCTAGTCTCCTCGTAAGGGCGCACTGGTGTGCGCCCTTAGCATAATCACGCAGTTCCTAATATTATCACTCCTCGTTCAGACTGTCAAGAGTTGACATGATGGAACTGCTAAGAGTACCGGCCCCATCACCGCTGCCATTGGCTGCCGCTGCAACGCCCGCCATCGACGCGGCGTTCGCAGCCGAGAGCCGCGCAGTGGTCGCCTGCTGGCGAGCTATCTGCTCCCGGCGGCGCTGGACAAAGCCGGAGCCGGCCGGGATCAGCTTTCCGATAATCACGTTCTCTTTCAGTCCGACGAGATGATCGGTTTGGGCTTCAATAGCTGCCTCGGTGAGCACGCGCGTCGTCTCCTGGAAGGATGCAGCCGCCAGCCAGCTATCGGTATTGAGCGAGGCCTTGGTGACGCCCAACAAGACTGTCTGGGCCGTGGCAGGTTCGCCACCCTCGGCCAGCACGCGGGCGTTCTTCTCCTCGTAGTCGAAACGATCGACAAGATCGTTCGGCAACATATCGGTATCGCCAGGCTCGTCCACTTTCACCCGGCGCAGCATCTGGCGGATGATCACCTCGATGTGCTTATCATTGATGTACACACCGGTGTTGCGGTACACCTTCTGCACCTCTTTGACCAGGTACATCTGTACCGCCTCGCGGCCCTGGATGCGCAGCACATCCTGTGGGTCGCGCAGGCCACTCGTCAGAGCTGTTCCGGCCTGGATGCGCTGCCCGTTTTCTACGGCAATGTTACGCGCAGCAGGAATGGGGTAGGAGCGCTCATCGCGTTCCTCGAAACGGATCGAGAGCATACCATCGGGGTTGATGATCACCTCGCCCCCGGTGCGCGCCACTACCGGCTGGGGTTCATTGCCATCCTCGGCAGGCAACATGGCGATGGTCTGCTCTTTCTCGACGCGCTCCTGGTCATTGACCAGCACCTGGCTACCTGCGGGCAGCGGGTACTCATCAAAGAAGACATTGGTGGAAACAACGCGAACGGTGCGAGCGCCGCTGTTCTCGTCGGTGACGATCTCGACGACGCCATCGATCTCGCTGATCTCCGCTTTGTCTTTGGGTACGCGCGCCTCAAACAGTTCCTCGACACGCGGCAGGCCCTGTGTGATGTCTCCTTGCGCTCCTGCAATACCGCCTGTATGGAAGGTACGCATGGTCAACTGTGTTCCAGGCTCACCGATGGACTGTGCAGCAATGATACCCACTGCCGCTCCCAGCTTGACAACGCTATTGGCTGCCAGGTCGCGCCCATAGCACTTGCGGCAGACTCCACGCCGTGCAAGGCAACCGAGCACAGAGCGCACGCGCACAGCCTTGATGCCCCTCTCGATGATCTCATCGACGATATCCTCGGTCAGTTCATCACCAACCTCGACTTTATCGAAGCCTGGAATTGGCTCGGCCAGGATGCGTCCCGTAATGCGGGTGCGCATATCCGGCAGCATCATCTCCTTGCTATCCTCTTCGGTGATGAGGATACCTTCGGTGGTGCCGCAGTCTTCCTCAGTCACGATCACATCCTGGGCAACGTCGATCAGGCGGCGCGTCAGGTAGCCGGATTCTGCCGTGCGCAGAGCCGTATCAGCAAGACCTTTACGCGCGCCGTGGCTACTGATAAAGTACTCCAGCACGCTGAGGCCTTCACGGAAGTTCCCGCGGATCGGCACATCGATGATACGTCCCGAAGGGCTGGCCATTAATCCGCGCATACCGGAGAGTTGGCGGATCTGCTGGAACTTCGCCTTCGTCGCACCCGACCTGGCGATGGTATAGATGGAGCCATACGGATCGAGCGTTTGTTCCACCATCTTCGTCACATTTTCGGTGGCCTCGTTCCAGATGTCAACCGTTTGCTGGTATTTCTCATGTTCTGTAATGAGACCCTCGCGATACTGCTCTTCGAGTTCGGCAATCTTAGCGTCGGCCTTGGCCAGCTCCTCTTGCTTCTCAATCGGAACTTTCACGTCGCTGATGGCGATCGTGACTCCGAACTTGGTCGCATAAGAGAAGCCGAGACGCTTGATCTCGTCGGCCAGTTCTGTTGTCCTGACTCGTCCATACTCCTTGAAGCATTCGGCAACGACTTGCTTCAAGTTCTCCTTCTTCATGGCGTAGTTCTTGAAGCGCATGCGTTCTGGCAACGCCTCGTTGAAGATGATGCGTCCCACAGTAGTGGTGACCATCTTGCCATTGGCGTGCATCGTTGCTTTGGCAGGCGGCGGCTCGTCGAAGACATCGACATCGCCCAGCCGCACTTTAATGAGCGCCTGCAGATCGATGACACCATGTTCGTATGCCAGCAGGGCTTCGGTGGTATCTGTAAAGACACGCCCTTCGCCTTTCTTGCCAGGATGCTCCTGTGTGAGGTAGTAGCACCCGAGCACCATTTCCTGGCTTGGGCTAATCGATGGTTCACCGGTACCGGGAGCCAGCAAGTTGCGCGTCGAGAGCATAAACTGGCGCGCTTCGTCCTGGGCCTTATCGGAAAGCGGGACGTGTACGGCCATCTGGTCGCCATCGAAGTCCGCGTTGAAGGCGGCGCAGACCAGTGGATGGAGCTGAATCGCGCTTCCTTCGACCAGCACTGCCTCAAAAGCCTGGATGCCCAGGCGGTGCAGTGTTGGCGCCCGGTTCAGCAGCACCGGATGGTCCCTGATGACCTCTTCGAGCACGTCCCATACTTCCGGCCTCACACGCTCCACAAAACGCTTTGCGCTTTTGATGTTATGCGCGTAGTTCTGCTCGACCAGCTTGCGCATCACGAATGGCTTGAACAGCTCCAGCGCCATCCTCTTGGGCAGGCCGCACTGGTGCAGCTTCAATTCTGGGCCAACCACGATCACCGAGCGACCGGAGTAGTCCACGCGCTTGCCGAGCAGGTTCTGGCGGAAGCGACCCTGCTTCCCTTTGAGCATGTCGGACAGGCTCTTGAGCTTGTGATTGCCCGAGCCTGCCACAGCCCGGCCACGACGCCCGTTATCTATCAAGGCATCACATGCCTCTTGCAGCATGCGCTTCTCATTGCGAATGATAATCTCAGGTGCGCTCAACTCAAGCAGCCGCTTGAGACGATTATTGCGGTTGATCACACGGCGGTAGAGGTCGTTCAAGTCGGATGTGGCGAAGCGCCCGCCATCAAGCTGAACCATCGGGCGGAGATCGGGTGGCAGCACAGGCAGCACCGTCAAAATCATCCATTCTGGCGAGGTACCAGACTTGCGGAAGGCTTCAACGACTTTCAGCCGCTTGGTGGCCTTCTTCCGCCGCTGCCCTACCGTCGAACTGATCTCACGGCGCAGGTCGGCAGACAGTTGATCCAGGTCGAGGCCGGCGATCAACTCGCGCACTGCTTCCGCTCCCATACCCGCATGGAACACGTTCCCAAAGGCGTCCTTCAGTTCGCGATAGCGATTCTCCTGGAGCAGATCCATCTTTTTCAATCCCTCCAGGTCGCGCCGCAATTGCTCAAGCCGGTGGCGCTGGCTACCACGCTCCACCTCCACCTGGGATTGGAATGTATCAATCTGTCCCTGGTAGCTCAGCCTGGTCTGCTCATCTTCACGCTCGCCTTCAGAGCGCAGCAGGTCAATCTCGCGGCGCGCGCTCTCAGCGATATCATTGCGGCACACTTCAGCGATGTGCTCTAGTGTGTCGATGTGCTTTGGCGTGATGACATCGCCCTCCTTGACGATCACCTGGCCGGTTGGTTCGAAGATGATGTCGGCATCAGCCTCTTCTCCCATGGCTTCGCGCAGCTCTTCCAGTGTCTCGCTTTCGGCATTTCTCGCCCGCTCCAGCTCTTCTTCGCGGCGGGCTTCAATTTCTGCCTGAGCTTCTTCCATGCGGCTTCTGGCGCTGGAAATCTCGCTGTCGCGCTGCTCTCTCAAACTGTCGATGCGGTTGGCAACCTTCTCATCCAGTTCCTGCTCGTGCTTTTGCAGCTCTTCATCCAGGCGCTGGAGTTCACGCTGGCGGGCCTCTTCGTCAATATTGGTCACCACGTAGAGGGCAAAGTAGAGAATACGCTCCAGATTGCGAGGCGAGAGATCGAGCAACAGGCCGATACGGCTTGGCGTGCCCTTGAAGTACCAGATATGGCTCACGGGTGAAGCCAGCTCGATATGTCCCATACGCTCGCGTCGCACCTTCGAGCGCGCCACCTCTACACCGCACTTGTCACACACAATGCCCTTAAAACGGACTCGTTTATATTTACCGCAGTAGCACTCCCAGTCTTTTGTCGGTCCGAAGATGCGCTCGCAGAACAGGCCATCTTTCTCCGGCCTGAGTGTGCGATAGTTGATCGTCTCCGGTTTCGTCACCTCACCATAGCTCCAACTACGAATCTGGTCCGGGCTGGCAAGGCTAATACGGATTGCATTGAAATCATTTACTTCGAGCATGTTTGCAATTGCCTCCTGAATAAGGGCACAATGAATCGGGCCTGTAGGGGCGGGGACAAGCCCCGCCCTTTATTAGCGCCCTTACTGATCTCCTTCGAAGCCGGAGAGATTAATCCCCAGTTCTGGCATCACATCGTTTGAGGTATCTTCAACAAATTGAATCTTCTGTTCATCTTCGTTGAGCACCTCGACGTTGATGCCAAGACTTTGCAATTCCTTCACCAGTACTTTGAAGGACTCTGGCACCCCAGGCTCCATGATATTTTCACCCTTCACGATCGCTTCATAGGTCTTGACGCGACCAACCACGTCATCCGATTTGACGGTCAGGATTTCCTGGAGAATATTGGCAGCGCCATACGCTTCCAATGCCCAGACTTCCATCTCGCCGAAACGCTGGCCGCCAAATTGCGCCTTCCCACCGAGCGGCTGCTGGGTGATCAGGCTGTACGGGCCGGTCGAGCGAGCATGGACTTTGTCTTCAACCAGGTGCGCCAGTTTGAGCATGTAGGTGTAACCGACGGTGATCGGGTGATCAAACGGCTCACCTGTGCGCCCATCGAAGAGCTGCACTTTGCCGGTCTCCGGGAGATTGGCACGGCGCAGCAATTCTTCGATGTCTTCCTCCGAAGCTCCATCAAAGACGGGCGTTGCTATCTTGAAGCCTAGCACATGGGCCGCCCAACCCAGGTGCGTTTCCATAATCTGGCCAATATTCATACGGTGCGGCACACCGAGCGGGTTCAGGATGATATCAACCGGAGTGCCATCCGGCAGGAAGGGCATGTCTTCAATCGGCAAGACTCTTGAGATGACTCCCTTATTGCCGTGGCGTCCTGCCATCTTGTCTCCTGCCCCGATCTTGCGCTTTTGTGCAATGCTGACACGCACCAGTTGATTGACTCCTGGCGGCAGCTCATCTCCCGCGTCACGCGAGAATACTTTGACCTCGACCACCTTCCCGCGCTCTCCATGTGGGACACGCAGCGAGGTGTCCTTGACTTCGCGCGCCTTCTCACCAAAGATGGCTCGCAAGAGTTTTTCTTCCGCCGTCAGCTCCGTCTCGCCCTTCGGCGTGATTTTGCCAACCAGAATATCTTGCGGCCCAACTTCAGCGCCAACATAGATGATGCCGCGCTCGTCGAGGTTGCGCAAGCCTTCCTCACCAACATTTGGAATGTCGCGTGTGATTTCCTCTGGCCCCAGCTTGGTATCGCGAGCGTCCACTTCATATTTCTCAATATGGATCGAGGTGAAGAGGTCCTCACGCACGATACGCTCGCTAATGAGAATAGCGTCTTCAAAGTTGCCGCCTTCCCAACTCATGAAGGCGACCAGGATATTCTGGCCAAGGGCCAGCTCGCCATTCTCTGTCGAAGAGCTGTCCGCAATGACCTGCCCGGCGCTGACGTAATCGCCTTTGTGGACAATCGGGCGCTGGTTGATACAGGTGCCGTTGTTCGAGCGCAGGAACTTGCGCAGGCGATACTCGTGTACTTCACCCTGCTCATCCACGATGCTAATTGAGCGGGCGCTAACTGAAACAACCTCTCCGCTGACATCGCTGACCACCACCTGGCCAGAGTCGATGGCTACCTGCCGCTCGATACCTGTGCCGCAAATGGGCGATTGTGGCTTCAGCAGTGGTACAGCCTGGCGCTGCATGTTCGCGCCCATCAGGGCACGGTTCACGTCGTCATGCTCCAGGAACGGGATGAGCGCCGTCGCGACACTCACCGTCTGCCGTGGCGAGATATCCATGTAGTCCATGCTATCGGAGCTTTCCTCCGAGAACTCGCCCTGGTAGCGGGCCAGCACGCGCTCTTCGGCAAACTCGTTATTGCTCGTCAGTTTGGCGTTGGCCTGTGCGATCCAGAAATTCTCTTCATCATCGGCGGTCTGGTATTCTACCTCGTCGGTGACGAATGGCTTGATACGAACTTCTGTATTCCCTAGTACACGCGAAAGCTTCTCAAACAGCTCTTCGTCAACACGTACTCGCTCGCGCGCTTTGACCAGCACATCGCCGTTTTCATCGACGACATCCTCTCGCTCCCGGCCAAGCACGCCACGAAACTCGCGACCGATCAAACGCCGGTCATTGGCGGGCAATTTCTTGTAGACTTTGCGGTATGGTGTCTCGACAAAGCCATATGGGTTCACCTGCCCGTATGTTGCCAGGTTCCCGATCAGGCCGATATTCGGCCCTTCTGGCGTCTCGATTGGGCAGATGCGGCCATAGTGCGATTGATGAACATCGCGTACCTCGAACCCTGCTCGCTCGCGCGAAAGGCCACCGGGGCCAAGCGCGGATAAGCGCCGTTTATGACCAATTTCGGCCAGCGCGTTCGTTTGATCCATGAACTGCGACAACTGGCTTCCACCGAAGAATTCCTTCATGGCCGCGACGACCGGGCGAATGTTAATAAGCGCATTGGGGGTGGCCTGTCCAGGCTCCTGGATGCTCATGCGCTCTTTGACCACTCGCTCCATGCGCAGCAAGCCAACGCGGAACTGGGACTGGATCAGTTCACCAACACAGCGCACGCGCCGGTTGCCCAGGTGGTCGATATCATCCTTGCGCCCATGACCATTGTTCAAGCGGATCAGGCGGCGAATAATATTGACCAGGTCATCCGGGGTCAGGATGCGATGGCTCTGCGGAACAGAGAGATCCAGTTTCCGGTTGAGTTTATAGCGCCCAACATTCCCCAGATCATAGCGCCGGGGATTGAAGAACAGGTTCCTGACCAGCGAACGCGCATTATCGAGCGTGGCCGGGTCGCCCGGGCGCAACTTCTTATAGAGCTCAAGCAGCGCATCATCCCCGCGTTTCACCGGGTCTTTGTCCAGTGTCGACTGGATATAGCGATGCTCAGGGTCGGTATCCACGTCGCGGAAGGCATCCAGGATGCCCTGATCGCTTGAAAGATCGAGTTGTTCCGTATGCCACTGGTCCTTCGAGAGGCTTGCCACAGCACGGAGCAACGTGGTGACCGGTATTTTGCGCTTGCGGTCGATCTTGACCGTCAAGAGATTCTTATTACTTGTCTCAAATTCCAGCCATGCGCCACGGTTAGGGATAAGTTTGGCGGCAAACAAATTGCGACCCGTTGCTGCATCCTCGTCTGCTGTGAAGTAGACGCCGGGAGAGCGCACAAGCTGGCTGACAACGACGCGCTCGGCGCCGTTGATAATGAATGTCCCTTGCCTGGTCATGAGCGGGAAATCCCCCATGAAGACATCCTTCTCGATGATTTCGCCGGTCTCTTTGTTAATGAGGCGAGCCTTGACATTGAGAGGAGCGGCATAAGTCGCATCGCGATCGCGACACTCGTCCTCGCTATATTTCGGCTTGCCAAACGGCTCGGGAGGGACAATAAATTCTAGACTCAGATTTTTCCCGGTAAAGTCTTCAATCGGAGAAATTTCTTCAAAAAGTTCGCGCAGACCTTCTTTCTTAAACCATTCAAAGGAGTCAAGCTGAATCTGGATCAGCCCTGGCATCGGCTGTATGTCCGGGATACGTGCGAAGGAGACACGCTCGGGGAGAGCTACAGCCCTGCTGATTACTGCCATGTGTAGTATTCTCCTCTCACTGTAGGGGCGGACTTCCCATGACGAGTCGTCCTACTAACTGATTGCCTTTGGCCCAATGAGGAAGCCAATAGAGAGACGCAGAACACATTTCGGTGTGAAACTGAGAAACAAAAGATGGAAAAAAGATAATTGCCTCTACTGCCTCTGCTGAGAAACGTTCCATGACAAGAAAAGTAACCGCTTAGTGCCTTCGCAAGCGGTTACTCCTACGCCACGGTGCGTAAAGTTGTCTTCCACTCTCCCACATACACATCCACTTCTCTGCTTAGAAACAGGTACCTATAACAAAAACAACGGAAGATAACGATTTATTCCTCTCATATGGTACTTTTGGTTTGTTTCTTTCAATCCTTCAAGCGGGCTAATGGCTATTTCGACAATATACACACTTTAACATGATGTAATATACCTCCTATTAGAAAAAATGTCAAGAGTTTTGAGCGACGAATTACGCAATTGCCACCGCTTGCGCTGCCTCTTTCAGCGCCGCCTCGATCTCCTCACCCAGTTGGGGGTTCCACGGCTGCTCCGCGCCAGTCCAGCGCTCTCGCAAGATCCAGAGTAGGTGGCGCTGGTCCTCTGCATCCAGCATATTGAGATCGATCATCGCTTCCGGCGTATCAGGGTAAAGAATAGTAAGCACAAAATTATCAATCGAAAGAGCTGCCTGGCTGGTAAGCCAGTATGTATGGGGAGCGCCCAGATTGCGGCAGAAAGAAATGCTGCCAACCAGTCCAATGAAGATAAACGAGACAGCGATCAAGGTAATTGCCAGCGCGGCCAGGCTCAATAGTATAGCCAGTCCCGTAGCAAGCACTGCCAGCACTATTTGCGGGATGTGCAATGTCCAGCCAATTAACATTTCCGGGATCAAGCTTATTTCTGCCGTCATAAAACAGGCGAGCACCGAGCCTTCTAACCAGAAAATGCTGTTCAGGTTCTCGTGCGACAGATCGCGCACAACCAGCGCTGTATCATTCACCACCAGCATTTCTTTATGACGGCCAATCCATAACGTATAGAGGAAACGCGCGGTGAGGATGCATCCACAGAGCGAGATGAACGTCATAAACCAGAGTAGCGCGACAAGCATGTCCTGCCATTTGAGGTAAGGGGTGAAGGCATGATTGTAGCTTGCAAAGAGCCGCATGCCCAGCACCAGGCAAACAGCGGCACACAGGACAAACCCACCGAAAAGCAGTACGCCTTTCAGAGTTGTACGAAAGTATGCCGCTCGACCGAGGCGAAAAAGGTATGCACCCGCTGCTGATCGTATCATAGCCCACCGGTTTCCTTATGGAATCTATAAGCTAATACGAATCAACCCTATAGAGCAGTTACAAACTATACAAAATGCCTATTGATCACACCTGCAACTCGTTTCTGAGATCGTCAAACAGCACAGTGTGCAGGTAGCGCTCCGCCGCGCTGGGGAAGATTGCCACGATGACTTTGCTACGATTGTGTTCCTTGCGCGCCTCCTGCAGCGCTGCCCAGGCTACTGCGCCACTGCTGATGCCTGCCGAGATGCCTTCTTGCTCCATCAGGGCAATAGCAGTGCTTATAGCATCATGATCGCTGACAGGTACAACTGAGTCGATCAGATCGATCCTGAGCGTATCAGGCTGGAAGCCGGCGCCCAGGCCCTCTATATGATGCGGTCCAGGTCGCCCGCCAGAGAGAATAGCGCAAGAGGCTGGCTCGACTGCCACCACTTCTACAGAGGGCTTACGGGCCTGTAGCCCCTCTGCAACGCCGGTCAGGGTGCCTCCGGTACCAACGCCGATTACTACCATGTCAACGCTCCCTGCCGTCTCTTCCCAGATCTCGACAGCAGTTCCCTCGCGATGCGCAGCCGGATTGGCTTTGTTATAAAATTGCTGCGGGAACCAGGCGTTGGGGAGCGTGGTGCGCAACTCAATCACTTTATTGATGGCTCCTCGCATTCCCTGGCTTCCTGGAGTCAGGATGACCTGGGCGCCAAAGCGCCACAAGAGCAGCCGGCGCTCAGGGGAGACGGTATCGGGCATGGTAAGGATACATTGATAGCCACGAGCAGCAGCGAGCCACGCCAGTGAGATGCCCATATTGCCGCTGGTTGGTTCGGTAATAATCCCACCTGGACGTAAAAGACCCTGCGCCTCCGCCTCGCAGACCATGCGCACCGCGATCCGGTCTTTCAAGCTTCCACCGGGGTTGAACATCTCTAGCTTGGCAAGCACCGTAGCCCCGGCTCCTGCTGTTATGCGTTTTAACTCGACAATAGGAGTGTGCCCAACCAGTTCAGTTACATCTTTTGCCCAGGGGGTCATACTTCACCTGCGGGGATATCGTGCCTGTGCAATGAACGGGCTATAAGATACATGTTGGCTATTC
This sequence comes from Chloroflexota bacterium, assembly GCA_902812455.1. The sequence continues at coordinate 11,336 of CADDZH010000083.1, forward strand.
ATTCCTTACTTTCTGGCAGCAAGGCACGAATCATAAAGAGAAGCTCTGACATCTCAAACGGCTTGCGAAGCAACACACATGATTGCAGGCCCTGGCGCTGCAGTTCCCAATCGTAGCTACCGGTAATCACAATAATCGGTGTGTGTTTTGTGCTGCTGTGCCCGCGCAGCATCTTGAAGAGGGACGCGCCATCCAGGTTAGGCAGCCCCACGTCGAGCAGGATCAGATCGGCCCCAAGCTCTGGCAGCTTAGCTTTAGCCTCCTGTCCATCCGTAAAAAAGTGGAGACGCCACGGCCCGGCCATTTTTAGCATATCACGGAACATATTTACAAGGTCGGCGTCATCTTCTACGATAGCAATCATCTTATTTTTATCTGGCCGGCGTTGCCCCTGCATAGCTAATCGTCACTATCCCCCATCTAAATATAGTACATTGTCTCAAGGCTACCCGCTTGATGGCGTTGTGAGAGTTCCTCAATTGTGGTAGAGGAGAGGATCTGCTGGGTCATTTCGTCGATCTTTTGCCAGACATCCCGTAATGCGCATCCAGGCGAAAGTTTGCAAAAATCCGGGTTCGGCAAGCATTCCATCGGGGGGACATATCCCTCTAGCGCCTGCATCACCTGGGCCATAGTGATCTGCCCGGGCGGCCTGGCTAACATGTGCCCACCTCGCGGCCCGCGCACACTCTTGACCAACCCTTCCTTGCGCAAAACCATCAAAATTTGATCGAGGTACTGCTCCGGGATGTACTGGCGCCTCGCAATATCTGCACTTTCAACTGGCCCCCGCCCATAGTATGCCGCCATGTCCAGCATTGCTCGCAGGCCATAATCGCCTTTCATCGTTAGTTTCATAGCCCAAACCTTTCCAGAAAGGCTCAGCGCCAGATATTGTAATACTTTTACCCATACCTACAACATCTTAGTTAATGCTAGAATATATCAGGAGAGAATAGCTGTCAATAGCTCACACTCGCCCGCCCGGCTATGTTATCAGTATACTCAATGCTAATATCTTTGTAGGATCCTCGGGATCAACCTGCCCACGTATGGTCACCGTTTGCCCGGCTCGCAAGTTACTGAACGAGGCCGGCCTGTTAGACATTGCATAGCGGGTCTCGCTGTTCACCACCACCGTGATTGCCTGTTTCTCCGGCCTTGAGGTAATCACCAGCGATTGGTGCCCCAACGATTGAACAGTGCCCGTAACCATGAGTATCCTGCTCGCTCCCGTGTTCGCTGGCACCGAAGGTGTGGGCGTTGCCGGTTGCAGGAAGCCTTGCTGGCTTGCAGCATGTGGAAACAAAAGGGCAAAGATGAGAGCGCCGGCTCCTATAAGCATAATAAGGGCAACGCCCAGCATAATCAACAACCGTCTTCCGGCCATACCTGTACCCCCTGTGATCATGTTTTTAGCTACGAGTGAATAACCGCCTAACTTCTTTAGGTATAAGAAAAATTTGAGGACACCCCAAACCCCGGCAAGGGGCTTCGCCCCCTGCACCCCCATTCCCTAACCGCTTTCTTGCCTTTGCTCTAGAGCAAAGCCTATTTTAGCTGGGAATGAGGGCAACTGCAAGCGCTCTCACTTGCGATTGGTTGAAAGGATATCTATAATGAAGGCGAATAAAAATGCTGGCTATTTGGATTACTTGCCAGCGATCAGAAACTTATGGAGTCAAATTTTTATGCAACAAGATGAAAACAATCAGGAGAACCAGAGTCCCCCCCCGCTAAAGGTTCTTGTCATTGAAGATGAGGAGAATATAGTAGAGCTTATCAGGCTGGGCTTGCGCTACGAGGGCTTTCAGGTAGAATCGGCTGCCGATGGCCTGGAAGGGATAGCGGCCGCCCAGCGTCTTGATCCCGCTATTGTTATCTTAGACCTGGGCTTACCTGGCAGCATTGATGGCCTGGAGGTATGCCGCCGCCTGCGACAGAATCCCACCACGAAAGACATCCCAATACTTATGCTTACTGCGAAGGGCGATCCTCAAGACAGAGTTGTCGGACTGAATACCGGCGCGGATGACTATCTTGCCAAACCTTTTAGCTTTGATGAGCTTGTGGCCCGCATTCGCGCTATTCTTCGTCGCCAGCGCCGTGCCGCTGCCCTCCAAGGAGAGGGCGAAGGCAACGAGGGACAGATACTCGAATTTGGCGATTTGCGCATGAACACGGCCACGCGCGAGGTAACGCGAGGCGGGCGCCCGATTGAATTGACTGCTACCGAGTATAATCTCCTGCACCTCTTTATGAGCCATCCACGGCACGTACTTGACCGCCAGACAATCCTGAATCGTGTTTGGGGCTATGATTTCCTCGGTGAAACCAATATCATCGAGGTATACGTGCGATATTTGAGGGAGAAAATCGAAGATACGCCCAGTTCTCCCCGCCTCATTCAAACTGTACGTGGGGTAGGCTACGTCTTAAAGGGTTAAAAAGGGTGATATACCCATGCCAGCAAGGCCCAGAACCGGCTCACTACAAACACATCGACAGGCATATCAAAGGAACGAGGCACACATTACTCACTCCCAGGGCAGCGCTGACTCTCGTAGAAGGCGCCTGTACCAGGTCTGGCGCCACCGCCCCCTTTCGGGCTTACACTGGCAACTGACTTTTCTGTACAGTGTGCTCATTATCGCGCTGCTCATCGCCTTTGGCCTCTGGCTAGTCTATGCTGATCCGCTCCCATTACCCAGGCCCTTGCCAGGGTATGCGCTCGATACTATTCTGGGCATGATCATTGTTCTGGGCATTATTGGCTCAATCATGGCCTTTTTTCTCACCAGCCTTGTCCTGCGCCCATTACGTGAAATGACCGATGCAGCTCAGGCAATCGTTTTCGGGGACCTCGAACAGCGGGAACGCCTTGAGCCGTTCTTAGATGGCGATGATGAAGTGAGCAAGCTCGCTGTAAGCTTGAATACCCTGACCAACCAGATAGAACTCGCACAGCGCAGGCAGCAGGGGGTGGAAGAGCGCTCGCGCCGCCTGTTCTCTGATGCTTCTCATCAACTACGCACGCCGCTGACATCCCTGCGCGGCTTCACCGAGGTGCTTATGCGTGGGGCAAAAGATGATCCTGAACTATCTCAGCGCGTGCTTGAGTTAATGAGACACGAAGCCGAGCGCATGACTCTTCTGCTCAATGATCTGTTGACACTTGCCTATCTTGATGCTGGACCATCAGTAGAGACGGAATATATTGATCTGGGCAATTTTCTTAACCAGGAGCTGGAGCAACTCAAATTGCTGGTGGACGATGGCCGCAGCCTCACACTCGAGATTGTCGCCCAGGAGCCGCCAGGTGTACAGGCCAATGCAGATCGCCTCAGGCAAGTGCTGCATGCGCTGGTTGAGAATGCGGTCAAATATGGCAGGCCCGCTCCAGATGGCTGGATTCGCATCCGCCTCGACAAGGAGAACAGTTATGCGCTGGTACAGATCATTGACAATGGAAAGGGCATTCATCCAGACGACCTGCCGCATATTTTCGAGCGCTTCTATCGAGGCAGGCATATACCAACCTATAATGGTCACCAAAACGCGAAATCGCTCCCTGCCGGAACAGGCCTGGGTCTTTCTATCGCGCTGGCCATTGTCCAGGCTCACCATGGTGAGATCACCGTTGAAAGTATCCCTGATGCCCGTACCGTGTTTACAGTGAAATTGCCCTGCTTCAATCAATAAACTATCCTGGCTTTCCTACCAAGATTGACCCATATCTATTGGCATGATACACTGCGCTTAGCGCTTAAACCAGCAAGGCGCACCTGGCATGAAGAGAAGAGACGTTGCTTGTAGTGAGCCGAGGAACGAGGAGCCTATCATGTGGATTTCAATAGTAGAACTTGACCCGGCGCATATCATACCCGCGAAGATATTAGGGAGTATCTGGCGAGGAGCTTACTTTTCGCCTATTGCCCCTCTGCAGGTGCAAAATCTTCCTCGCCGCCCATTACCCGCATCCGACTGGGTGCGCGTGCGAAATCTGCTGGCCGGGATTTGTGGGAGCGATCTGCGCCTTATTTTTGACGGTGGAGACTTTCGCATTGCGCCTGCCGCCGTTTTCAACCATAGACGCATTTACCCTGGCCACGAGGTTGCCGGAGAGGTCATCGAAGTGGGCGATGATGTAGAGCGCCTGCATGTTGGAGACCGCGTTGTCCTGCAATATGCTCCTAATTGCCTCACTGCCGGTGTCGAGCTACCCTGCCGCGCCTGCGCTGCCGGTAACTATAACCTGTGCGAGCATGGCCCATTCTCCGGCCCTGAACCTGTCGGTGGCGGCTGGAGCGAAGAGATGTTGCTGCACGAACAGCAGCTCTTCCGCATTTCACCCACTCTCAGTGATGCGCAGGCCGTGCTTCTGGAACCCTCTGCGGTCGCCATCCATGCCGTTTTGCGCCGCCTGCCAGAGCCCGGAGAGCGCGTTCTTATTATCGGCGCAGGTACCATTGGGCAGCTTATCTTACAGGTTGTCCGTGCCCTTGTCCGCGATGCTGACATCAGTGTCATGGCTCGTCATCCTTTTCAAATAGAACGAGCTGCACGCCTTGGCGCCACCATCATCTACCCCCAGGATAGCTATAAAGAAATCGAGCAGGCCACCGGAGCGCAACTTTATGAAGGCATGCTGGGAAATAAGATGCTGCTGGGCGGCTATGATGTCATTTTTGATACAATCGGCAGCCAGCAAACAACGCACCATGCATTACGCTGGGCGCGCGCCGGTGCTACGGTCGTCATGGTTGGCACCCACCCCTCTAAAATGCATATAGACCTTAGCCCTATCTGGTACCAGGAAATCAGCCTTGTGGGTAGCACCGGTCACGGCATAGAGACCTGGCCTGCTGGCTCATCTGAGCGTAAATCCACCTTTGAGGTCGCGGCAGAGATGATCGAGCGTGGCCAGATAGTTCCTGAGAAATTGATCACCCATCGCTTCCCCCTCAGCGAATTTCGTAACGCCCTCATCACAGCATTAGACAAATCGCGCCATCGCGCCATCAAAGTTGTTTTTGATTACTCGCTGCAGCCTCCCTCCGTTGTTCCAAATGTGCGCGCCTCAGCACGGCCACGCCGCCAGGCAGCCACCCCGCCTGCACCACTAGAAGCAGAAACAGAGGAAGAAACATCCACGATCTTACCTACTGAGGAAGATGAGGATGTCAAGACTATTGTCGTCTCACCTTCGGAATTGATTCACCGCTATAAAGGTGCTGCTCCTCCCGCTCAGCAGCATCCAGAAACTTCAGAACCTGCTTCTCCTCAAGACCAGGATGACCGAGACCAGTATGAAGATACGCTGCCTGCGATGAAAGCAGCAAGCGAAATGCCAGCGACGAATGATAGCGATCAAACGTTAGTAGAGGTAGAAGAACTGCCTGCCACTCAAGAAGAAGAGGGCGATTCCGAGACAGGACTATACTGAACATATATGTTTCAGCCGGGGAGCAGCTATGGCTATTTATAATGAGGATACGCAAAAACTTTCTGTGCCCGATCAGCAAAAGCATCCAGGAGATCGAATAGGTGACACTGAAAAAAGAAGCATTCCTGTTCGCCGCTCAAAACGCCCTCGCCTGGCGGCTCCTGTCATGGTGATCCTGGTCTCCCTGGCTGCTCTACTTGCCTTAGCAGGCATTATGGGCTGGCTATGGCTGGGCGGCGGATCTTCACAAGATAGCCTCTTCTCCGGTTCATCGCCTTCAGGCCCTTTTGCGCAGCCATCGCTCAATGCTCGCCAGATCAATGCCATCATGCATCTTAGCGGGTATATGAAATATAAGCAGCTTGCCAGCTTGTACGTCGCACGCATGAGCCTGGACGTGGAACTTGGCCAGCTCATTATGGTCGAGTACGCCGATACGTACTACTCACCAGATCTGGATGAGATGGTCAATCAACTCCATGCGGGCGGCGTGATCATGTATCAATTCCAGATGCCCACTGCGGCGCAAACCAGGGAACAAATTGCCCAGATGCAGGCTCATGCTACTTTCCCCCTGCTCATTGCGACCGATGAAGAGGGCGGCCCTTACGTTGATCGCCTTTCGCAGATCTATGGGCCGCGTATGTCGCCAACACAGATCGAGGAGACCGGCGATCCTGGTGTAGCAGCGCAGCAAGGAGCAAAGGCAGCGCATGACCTGCTCGCGCTTGGCATCAACACGAACCTTGCCCCTGATGTCGATGTGAATCTGGTCAACGGGTACGATATGGTAACGCGCACCTTTGGCGATACGCCCCAGCAAGTAATTACCTTTGCAGGTCCCTACTTGCGCGCACTACAAAAAGCCGGCGTCATTGGCTGTATTAAGCACTATCCTGGCCTGGGCGATGCCTCACCTGACGCTCACACAACCCTGCCCATCGTGAATCAAACGGCGCAGCAGATTTATGATATTGATCTTGCACCTTTCAAAGCTTTCATCCAATCGCCGGACGCCCTGGAAAATCCCGGCATGATCATGCCAACCGATGTTCTGATGCCTGCCATCGATCCCGTTTACCCTGCTGAACTCTCGCATATCTTCATGACCGATATCCTGCGCAAGCAGTTCGGCTATGATGGGGTGGTGCTCACCGATGCCCTCTATATGCAAGGGATACGCTGGAGTATGCCAGAAGCTGCGGTCATGGCCCTCAATGCGGGGAATGATATGATTCTTGGCCCAACCGGGGCGGATCAGATGATTGAAGTGCTCAATGCCCTGAAGGCAGCCTTGCAGGATGGAACGCTCTCCAAGGTGCGTGTTGACGAGGCTGCCACGCGCATCATCGCCCTGAAAATGGAATATCACCTGATGCCCGCCGTGCCGCCGCCAGCATAAAAAATTTACATCTTGCTCTGCTGCAGGCGCTCGATAATGCCTTTGAGCCTGCGCGTTTCAGACTCGTGCTGGGCTTGCAGCCGGTCGATTTCCTCTTGCATCTGCTCGATGCGCTCGTTCATTTCTTTCTGCATCTGCTCGATGCGGTCTCGCATGTGCAGGATCGTCTCGACTCCCGCGAGATTCACACCGAGGTCTTGCATCAGGCCGCGAATCTGTATGACGCGCTCAATATCACGGTCCGAATATAAACGCGGGCTGTGAGGACTCTTGCCTTTGCGCGCCGGTGAAATTAATCCCAGCCGTTCGTAATGGCGCAGTGTTTGCTCATGGACAGCGGCCTTCTCCGCTGCCACACTGATGATGTACCACGCTCCATCACTTTTGTCTGGCACAGTCTCTTTCTCCTTTCACCTGCTTTTAAGAATGAACTTCCACCCCACGACTGCGAGCCAGTTTCTCAAACAAGGCGCGCTCCTCTCCCGAAAGCCGCATGGGCAAGATGACCTTGACACGAGCATACAGGTTGCCGTTGCCCTCACCACGCAGGCGAGGCATGCCTTTCCCTGCCAGGCGGAAGACGCTGCCATTCTGCGTCTCTGCCGGAACGGTCAGGATCAGCTTGCGCCCATCGGGCAGTGGGACAGGAACTTCACCACCCAGCATGGCCTGGACAAGATCGACCTCGATATCGACGTACAGGTCGTCACCTTTGCGTTCGAACTTTGGGTCGGGTTTGACGCTGATCACCAGGAAGAGGTCTCCGCGAGGGCCACCGCCAATGCCTGGCTGCCCTTCACCGGCCACGCGAATCTTTGAACCATTGTCGACGCCGGCAGGAATCTTCACCTGGATGCGTTTATTGCGTGGCACGATACCCTGGCCGCCGCAGTTTGAACACACCCTGCCCAGGACTTCTCCCGTTCCCTTACAGGCAGAGCACTCTTCCGTGGATTGAACATTGAACGTGCGCATGCCTCCTGTATAGGCTTCCTGCAGGGTCACCTCCACCGGCTGCTCAATATTTTCTCCGGCCCGCCGGCGCATATCATAGCCATAACGGGTTCCGCGTGTCCCCGTTGAGCCTGGCGAACCCATGCCTGCGCCTGCCCGGCCAAAAAGCGCCTCGAAGAAATCGGAGAAAGAAGAGCCGCCGGTATCAAAGTCAAATCCTGGGGCCGCACGACCTCCGAAGCCAGTTGAACGCCTCGGGCCCCTTCCGAATCCAAACTGCTCCTGCCAGTTCGGCCCAAGCGTATCATACCTGCGCCGTTTCTCAGGGTCAGAGAGAACCTCGTAGGCCTCGTTGATTTCCTTGAACTTCTCTTCTGCCTTCTTGTCGCCAGGGTTTACGTCAGGGTGGTATTTGCGGGCCAGTTTGCGAAATGCCTTCTTGATTTCGTCCGCGCTGGCTCCCCGCGGGACGTTGAGAATCTTGTAATAATCTTTATATTCCATGCCCCAGCCCTTTTTCTTTCACCACGAAGGCGCCTTCAAGGAAGCCTTCCTTACTGCTTATTTCCCGTGCTGACCTTGACGCGGGCAGGACGCAGCGTCTCGTCGCCCAGGGTATAGCCCTTGAGGACTTCTTCGACGATAGTCCCCTCCGGCTTATCACTATCTTCGACTGCTTCTATGGCTTCATGCAGGTAAGGATTGAACGGCTCGCCCACTGTGGGAACGGTGTTCAACCCCTCACCGCGCAACACTTCGCCCAATTGCCACTGCATCATACGCAGCGCCTGCTGTAGCCCCTGGCGATCCAGGCTATCCTGGTAGGCCAGCGCGCGCTCCACGTTATCCATGACCCCAAGCAGCTTCTGAAGGAGCGCTTTCTTCTGGTACTGCACTTTATCTTCCAGCACCCGCTCCTGGCGCTTGCGGTAGTTCTCCAGGTCTGCACGAGCGCGCAGGTATTTATTCCAGTTTTCGGCGGCTTCCTGCTTGGCCTGGGCAAGCTGCTCCTCCAGCTCGGCGATGCGATCAGAAGCCGGCGAACTAATCTCTTTCACCTCTTCGTGCTCGTGCTCGTTTTTCTGCATCTCTTGAGTGTCTTCCTTCTGCATCTCTTGAGCATCTTCCATACGATTGAACTCCTTTAATGTAATGATGAGCTAAAACATGTAATCGAGATACTGATTTTTAACAAACAAGACCGGTACCACTTGTCATCCTGAGCGCAGCGAAGGATCTCTGCCGACGGGGATCGGATGCTTCGCTGCGCTCAGGATGACATAGTGGATGATTTTGTTAATGCTATTATTTGGTATCACAAGCCCTGTTATCCTCAACCCCTCCCAAAAACATAAAAAGATATGTTTTGATACAGCTTTTATTACCTTCCCATTATAAAATTTGAGTCGATAGCTGTCAAGTTTTTGCCACGTTAGTCATGACATGGCCTGATCCTCTTGCCACCTGGCACCTCGCTCCAGCACAATAGGTCCCAGCAACTGCTCTTGCCGCACAGCAATATACTCACGTTTCCATAGCTCTAGCACTGCCAGGAACGTCACAATGATCACGAAGCGCGAATGCTCGCCTGCGATAACATCTTCCAGGTGAATCGAAGGCCGGGAACGCAGCAGGGCTACAATCTCGGCAATGCGGTCGCTCACCCGCACACGCGCCAGTGGCAGCATGCCGAGACCATCTCCCTCTTCTTTGGCTTGCTGCACGAGGAGCCGCTGGAAGATATTCGCCAGCATCCCCGCCTCCATCCCCAGCAGCGTGGGCGGCGTCCAGGCCAGTTGCGCATTGATCCCTGCCAGCAGGCTTGAGCGGCTATACGTTTGCAGGCCGGCTTCTTCCCGTTGCCGCAAGAGCAAGGCAATTTCCTTCGCTGCCTTGTATTCCAGCAGGTGATGCTGCAACTCTTCCGCCATCAGGGCCGCGCTTTCCGCTTCGCTGCTCGTTTCCTCGTGAGAGCTGCGGGGTAACAGGCTCTGCGATTTGATAAAAAGCAGGCGCGCTGCTATAGAGACAAAAGCGGCCATATTCGCTAGCGGCAACTGCTCTGCTTCCCATTGGTGCAGGAAGGCCATATATTGATCGGTCACGGCCACCAGCGAGATAGTGGTGATCTCCATTTGCCGCTTCTCGATCAGGTGCAGCAGGAGATCGAGAGGACCCTCAAAAACGGGCAGGCGCACAACATAGTCCATATCTCATGACACCTCATCCACTTCATGCAGCGCTGCCGCCGGCCCATCCGGCTGGTGATGAGTACGTATGTAGAGCACAGTTCGCTCTGAAAGTCCGGCAGCAGCAGCCAGCTTTGCTCCTACCTCCGCATGAAACCAGGCGTAGCCGAGCGAGCGCCGCCACGCTGCCCGTTTTCCATCATCTTCATGAGGATATACGGCCAGCCGGGTTAACAACCCGGGGGCCAGCTTCTTGCCAAGCACGATGGCGGGCCGCGTCCAGAAAGGCACCCGCCCGCTGGCTTTCCCAATATCGTGTAACAGCGCGGCTATGAGCATGTCTTCATCCATGCAACCGCAAGCCAGCAGGGCGCGGTATACGCGCAAAGCGTGTCGCTGATCGGCAGCAGACATGGTCTGGAACAGTTCGAGCGCGGGAGGTGGCAGGCGAGCCGCAACTTCAGCCATTTCCTCCTCTGAAAGTAAGCTCACAAAGCCAAGTTGCTGGCGCACTTGCCCAACACGATAACCAGCGCGAGATAACCATGTTTTCATAGACATAGGCCGGCGATCAACCTGCTAGGGTAGGTACAAACCACTGATATCGTGGCCAGTAATTAACGATATGATATTGAGAGCGCCGAGCAGGATATAGTGCGGGATGTTGAAGAGAGGAAAGTTCTGCAGCCCTGCTATTTGCCCCAGGAATGGTAACAGGAAGAATATCGCCAGGATGATGAAAGGCCCGTAAGGAGCAGATTTGGCAAATTGAATGGCCTGCCGGCTAGGTAAGATCGCGTAGAGCATCTGGTAGCCGTCGAGAGGATGCAGCGGAATAATATTGAAGATCGCCAGGCTAATATTGACACCGGCAAAGGCCACAAGAAACTGCATGAGGCGCAGGAGAAAAGGGTTGGTGAGCATCTGGTGCAAAGGCAGCAAGAAGTAGAGCACTACAGCAGCTAGCAGGCCAATGATCAGGCTAAACAGCAGGCCGGCCAACGCTACCAGGAACACGCCAGTATTGGGGCCGACGCGCATCTTCCACGGGTCAGGTTTGACCGGTTGTCCCCAGCCAAGGCCGACTGGCCCCGATAGCAATATCCCGCCTGAAATCGACCCAAGAAAGACTACCGGCTGGAAGGCCAGAATGATGCATAAGAGCATGCCAACGGGATCGATATGCGAGCGCAAACTCAGGCTCTGCCTCCCTTCGCTGCGCGGCGTGCTATCGCCTAATAGAGAAGCCATCAAGGCGTGGCCAAGTTCATGCAGGGGTATAGCTATCAAAAATGCCAGAATGATCATCAACGATAGGATTACATTTATCATAGGTATCCTCTCTCATTCATTTAGTTCTTAAGCCTCAGAAGATCAATTTCCATCCCCTCACATGCCGAGCGCGTGCGCGCAAATTGTGCCCGCGCCTGCGCCTCCATATAATCTAATTGCGCATCGTCATAGTTTGGATCGTGGTGAAATAAGATCAGCTCGTGAACCCCGGCTGCCTTTGCTGCTCCTGTTGCCATCTCAACTGTACTGTGCCCGAAGCCATGCTTGGATTTGTCATAATCCTCGCTGGTATACTGCGCATCGTGGATCAACACGTCTGCCCTATGTACATATGCCAGGAATTCGGGATCGTACTGCTCGCTCCATTCCACATCAGTCGCATACACCAGGCGCCTCCCTGCATACTCGATGCGATAGTGGATCGCCCCATTTAACGGGTGGCTATGAGTAAATTTCGCCAGAACACATAGTTCTGCATCACCAGTCTTTTTGTGCTCTTGCACAATTTGCGGCTTGCTATCATTCCCGGCTTTCCAGATAATATAGTGATCGCTCTTCATCGTATGAAAATGGCGCTTTGATGGCAGCGTGCGGATATCTACAGGGAAATACGGCGGAGACATGATGGGAGTTACAATTTGTTTGAGAGTCTGGCCCTCCAGTATAGGGCCAAAAAAGTCGATATTAGCTCGACGTTCAAACAGGGGGGCAAAAAAAGGGAAACCAATGAGATGATCGCTATGTGCGTGAGTGATTAGCAAAGATACGTGGAATGGTTCTCCATTTGCGCGCCGCACCAGGTCCTCTCCCAGACGGATAATTCCGCTGCCGGCATCAAGAATCAATGTGTGCATACCTGCCTGCACCTCAACGCAGGACGTGTTTCCCCCGTGACGTACCGTGTGTAGCCCAGGGGTAGGATAGCTTCCTCGCACCCCCCAGAAGCGCACAAGAAACCGTTGTGTATCCAC
>CADDZH010000084.1 GCA_902812455.1 Chloroflexota bacterium
ACCTGATGCAGGCCCTGGCCGAGCGTGCGGGCGTGGCAGCAGCGCTGCGGGCCAGGGCGCTGTATGCGGCAGCAGAACTGGCGTACTTCTTTGAACGCAACCAGCCGCTCGAGCGGCTGGCGGAGGAGAGTCTGGCGCTCTACCAGGAGCTGGGCGATCCGGTGGGCATCGCCTCCAGCCTGTCTCTCCTGGGCATGATCGCCCGCATCAGGAGTCAGTTTGCGCAGGCGCAGGCCTACCTGGAGGAGGCGGCCGCCCGCTTTCAGGACCTGGGCGATCGCTGGTGGCAGGCCCGGTGCTCTACCGAATGGGCGCGCGTCGCTGCCGAACAGGGACAGTATGAACAGGCACAAGCGCTGCTCGCAGAGAGCCTGGTGCTCTACCAGGAGCTGGGCGATCCGCAGCGCCTTGCCTGGGTGCATTGCCTGCTGGCTCGCCTGCTCTATGTGCAGCGCGCGGATCTGGCGCGCGCGCTGCACCTGGCCGAGCAGAGCCTGGCGCAGTTCCGGGAACTGGGCGACATTCCCTACAGCGCCGTTGCGCTCGGTGTGCTGGGACTCATGCAGTTGGAGCGGGGCGAGCTGGAAGCGGCACGTCTCTTGCTCGAAGAGTGCCTGGTGATCGGCAAGCAGGTGGGGGGAGCGCCAGAAGCCCACCCTTTCACGCTCGGTCTCGCGCGGCTCTCCGCCTTGCAGGGCGATGCGGCCGGGGCGCGGCGCCTGTACCGGGAAGCGCTGACCGTGCTCCTGGAGTGCAACGTCTACCAGGAGGGCATCGCGGCAGGCCTGGAGGGCCTGGCCGCCCTGGAGGCGGGACAGGGAGCGCCGCGTCAAGCCGCCTGGCTCTTGGGCGCAGCGCATGCGCTGCGCGAGGCCATCGGCGCTCCCATGTACCCGGTCTACCGTGCCAGCTATGAGCAAGCCCTGGCGCTGGCTCGCGCACAGCTTGGTGAGCAGGCCTTTCGCGCGGCGTGGGCCGAGGGACGGTTGATGACCCCAGAGCAAGCCCTGGCGGCCCAGGAACAGGCGATGACCTCGACTTGCAGGCCCACAGGATCACTCCCATCTCCTACGATGAAATCATCCCCCTTTCCCGCCGGGCTGACGGCGCGCGAGGTGGAGGTGCTGCGCCTGCTGGCCCAGGGTCTCTCCGATGCCCAGATTGCCGAGCGCCTGGTCATCAGTCCGCGCACGGTCAACCGGCATACTACCTCGCTCTATAGCAAGCTGGGCGTCTCCTCGCGCGCCGGCGCGACCCGCGCTGCCATGGAGCATCACGTGCTCTAAGGGCGCGGCCCAGCAGGACGGCCTGGTACCCACAAGGGGTGCCAGGGGTGATGACCTGACCTTGCACACCTCATGCACACCCATGGAAGAAATGGGTAGTGAGAATATGTAGAACTACACATGTGTTTTAGCCCGCCACCAGGTACACTCTCAGCAGAAAAGTTCGCAACGACCTCTTGGACGAACAAAGGAGAGGTGGAAAATGCATAATCTTGTCATAGTGCAGCCGGATCCATCATCGACACAGCCTCCCAGCTATAGCCCCGAGATGCTGCGGCACATCGGGACGCAAGTAGAGGCTCTGATGAGCCAGCATAGCAGCCTGAAGATGCATGTGCGGGCCATCGAACGACAACTGGCCGTTATTGCAGCGCGAATAGCCGCGCTCGATGCTGGGCTGCTCCCCCGCTCAGTCTTCCTGCTGTTAGAGATACGTGGGAGCGGAGGAGTGAGCGACCAGCTTGAGCAGATCGCCCGCATCGTGTCTGAGCAAGGCTACTGGAAACCGCGAGCGCAGGTGCCGAACTATCAGCGGCAGGATGTCTATCACCTGGGTCAAAGTGCGCAACGGCTCTTCGATAACTATGCAGCCTTAGAACGGCGCATCGAGCAAGTGCAAGCGCAACTAAGGCACATCAAGCAGTGCAGACAGATGGGTGCTGAGACGACTCCACAGGCGGTTTTCGAAGCGCTTGCAACTGCTCCTGATCTCGCATCAGTTCAGAGCGGGATTGATGCGATAGTCCAACTGCTTGGGCCAGCGAAGCAGCCTGATTGGTTCCACCGGTTCTTTGTCCATCGTGGCAGAAAGAAGATTCGTCTTCCCTGAAGGCTTGCTCATTTTCCCTCAGGGGTGAAGCGCCTTAAGCATCTGAGATCCACTCATAATTCAGAGGTGCAGGGGACAGAGTCCCCTGCCGGGGTGCGGGGTGTCCCCGCGCTCCCCCTCTCCCTACAGCGGGCCGCAGGCCCGCCAAAATAATTATGAGCGAATATCAGTAAGAATGACTTGACAAAGATGATAGAAGAGGTTATATTACGATCGTGAGATGAGCTTATTTTCCCTTTCGTCTCCTGGTAGTTGTCTGGTCGTTTGTTTCTCGCATATCTTTCGTAATTGACCCTGGTGCAGCCGGTTGCGCTCCTGGCGCCCTCCTCTGGCGCCAGTCGCCCAACCGCCAGAGGTGAGGGTGTCCGGGAAGCCCACTCACCTCTGCACACCCACTGCACGTTCGCGGAACTCCCCTGGCTGACCTTGAACGCTCTCGTCTATCTGGAACCACTGTCCTGGCTCCTGGTGCCGCCCTGGCACAGGTTGTATGACCCTTTCCTCTGAAAGGAGCGAACGGAGATGGACCCTTCGAAGTTTGACGAACTGACCAAAGCCCTGGCCACCGCGACCACGCGGCGAGAGGCCCTCAAAACTATCGCGGCCACGACCCTTGGCGGCATCCTCGGACTAAGCGGCATTGGCACGGTTTTTGCCAAGCCCAAATGCCACCGCAACGGACTGGGCTGCGACACGAACAGCCAGTGCTGTAGCGGGTATTGTGCCAATGGGGAGAAGTGTACCTGTCCGCCAGCACCCGCCTGCAACAGTTACTGTCCCTGTCCCTCGGGCCAAACCTGCCTCAATGGATCATGCTGCCCCAATGCCAATGTGTGCGGCTCGACCTGCCTGGCTGCCCCCTGCGATAGCAGCCTGTGCCTCACGTGCGATCCTACGAGCGGCACCTGTGTCTCTAGCTGCCCACTGGGTGTGGCCTGCTGCCCGAGCGCGGGTGGCTGCTGTCCCGCCCCCGATTTCACCTGCTGCCCGGGTGCGGGTAGCTGCTGTGCCCCCGGCAATGCCTGCTGCGGTTCTCGCTGCTGTTACTCGGACCAGACCTGCGTCGGCGGTGTCTGCCAGTAAACTCCAGGTCAGGCCGCGATCTTGCAGGCTGGACACGCTGGTTGAGCAGGTCTGCCTGCTGCTAGGAAGGCAGGTGTCTGCACGCTCTGCGGGGCACCTGCTGGCCGTCACCAGCTCTGGCGGCACAGCGTTCCAGGCAGAGGGCAAACTGAGGGAGCGGCATGGCCGTCAGGCTGCGGTTGGTCTGTTCAAGCGTCCGGTCAGGCCCAGACCGAGGCCTCGGTAGATGAGGCGGCTCCAGACGCGCCATGGCGCGTCTGGAGCCACGGGCATGTATCTGGTCCTGTTGCTCGTGCGGGTCCTGCTGGCTGCCGCCGGGTAGATGGCTATTGCTTGCCGCTCAAGAGCACGAACGGAAGATGCGCTTCCGTTTACCGTGAAGAAACCGATGAGCCGTGACTCAGGCTGGTGCCTCGCACAACCTGAAGTCATCGAATGGCTCTCATCAGGAGGAGAAAGAGGGATGAACATTGCTCTCGTGACCATGCGTCTGCTACTGGCTGCCGTGTTTCTGGTAGCCGGCCTGGCCAAGCTGGCCGATCTGGCCGGGTCCCGGCAGGCCCTGCGCGACTTTGGGGTTCCCGCCGTCCTGGCGCGCCCCTTTGGACTGCTCTTGCCGCTGGCCGAACTGGCGGTGGTGGTGGCGCTCCTGCTCACGCCTGTGGCCTGGTGGGGCGCGTTGGGAGCGCTGGCCTTGCTGCTGCTCTTTGTGGCCGGCATCGGCTTCAACCTGGCGCGTGGCCGGCAGCCCGACTGCCACTGTTTCGGCCAACTGCATTCGGCTCCCGCCGGCTGGTCCACCCTGATCCGTAACCTGGTGCTGGCCGCCGTGGCCGGTGTCGTCGTCGTCTCTGGCAGGAGCACGCCCGGTGCTGGCGTGCTGGACTGGCTGGCTCCCCTCTCGGTG
This sequence comes from Chloroflexota bacterium, assembly GCA_902812455.1. The sequence goes on from CADDZH010000084.1 coordinate 4,106, forward strand.
GCCCAGCGCCTCGAGGTGCTGGCTGGCGTGGTGGCGCTGGCGCTGCTCATCGGAGAAGGCTGGGTCATCTTGCAGGTCATGAGCCAGCAAGGCCGCTTGCTGCTGCGGCTAGAGGCGCTGGAAGGGCGCTTGACTGAAGCGGGTCCGGCTCCAGCGCCGGTGGCAGCCGGGACGGTTGGTCTGGCGGTAGGCAGTCCGGCTCCCAGCTTTACGCTGCCGACCCTGGCCGGTGAGACGATGACGCTGGCAGCCTTGCGGGCGCTGGGTAAGCCGGTCGTGTTGCTCTTCTCCGACCCGGGCTGTGGGCCGTGCAATGCCCTGCTGCCGGAGATCGGCGGCTTTCAACGGGAGCACGCGACGAAACTGGTGGTGGCGCTCATCAGTCGCGGAACCGTGGAGGCCAATCGCCCCAAGGTGACGGAGTATGGCTTGACGCATGTACTGTTGCAGAAGGATCGTGAGGTGGCCCAGGCCTACCAGGCCTATGGGACGCCCAGTGCCGTGCTCATCCGTCCAGATGGCACCATTGGCAGCCCTCTGGCTCAGGGGGCCGATGCCATCCGTGCGCTGATCGCCACGGCGCTCAATCCGGCAGGTCTGGGCACGCTACCAATGGCTGCGGCCCAGGGCAACGGCAATGGAGCAGTCCAGGCCTCACGACCACCAACTGGTCCCAAGGTGGGTGAGCCGGCCCCGGACTTCAGCCTGCCCGATCTCTCTGGGAAGTTCGTCAGCCTCTCCGACTTCCGAGGCAGCAGGACGCTGGTGCTCTTCTGGCGGCCCAGTTGCGGCTTTTGCCAGCGCATGCTCGCTGATCTCAAGGCGTGGGAGACGAACCCGCCTGCCAGCGCACCGAAGCTGCTGGTGGTCTCGACCGACAGTGTAGCCGACAACCAGGCGATGGGATTGCGCTCGCGGGTGCTGCTCGATCAGGATGGCATGAGCGTGGGCAGACTCTTTGGGGCGACCGGCACGCCGATGGCCGTGCTGGTGGATGCCGAGGGCAAGATCGCCTCGGAACTGGCAGCAGGCGCTCCGGCGGTGCTGGCGCTGGCTGGTTGGGGACAGGAGAAGAGCGCCCTTACCCGCTGAGCCACCAGGAGATGCTGCAGCAGCGTGCAGCACCTCCTGGTGGGTGAACTGGATGCTTTGACGCGCGTCAACCGGGAAAGGGCGAAATGCCGATCGCTTGTCTCGTCCTGCTCACGTAATCCTCGCGCCAATGGGGCCGCAGGACGTACTGCCCGGGTTCGATGGGCATCTGGCCAATGCGGTGATACTGTTCCTCGATGGACGGCGCGCCTGAGAGATGCACCGGACTGACACCCCAGCGGTACATATAGAACCACTCATCGACCCGTAAGACCGAAGGGGGTGCTTGCTTCAGGTCCGGATGCGTCTTCAGACGGCGATCGAGGATTTGATCGTCGAGCCCCGTGAGATGGGGATACCCGTTCACAAGATCGAAGGCAGCACGGGTGAATATCGAGCAGATGTGGCCGCATCCCATTTGATGGTCGTGATGCAGGCCGGCGGGATCGAGAAACCAGTAGACCTGTGGGTTATAATAATCGGCATCCCCGAGTCGTTCGAGACTCGTGGAGAGACGCCAGGGGAGCATAATATCATCATCGTTCCAGGGGGCGATGAGACTCCCTTGAGCCAGGGCAATCGCCGCGTTGAGCTTTTCTCCATAGGAGTGGAACCGCCTGGGGAGATTGATCACACAGACATCCGGGGCATCACAGATCAACTGCTGGCCAGGACAATCATTGAGTACGAGCAGTTCCTTGTCCGGATAATCTTGTCTCAGGAAGGATTCAATCGCCTCCTCGAGCAGCCACTGGTAGTCTGGCGGTCGATTATAGGTGGGACAGATACAACTCACCTTCATGGCTCGGTTCAGCAGGACCTCCCTTCCAGAGAGCAACGAGAAGAAGTCTCCCTCGCTTCTCTCTGTTGACGAGACTTCAATGACAGGGACGTCGCATAATCGTTACTTTGCGCCCTATACCAACTGCTGAGAAATATTCTAGCAGGATTCTGAGGCAAAAGGAAGAGTATCGCCAATTTCACATCGAAAGGATCTCACAATGGAAGAGAAAGTTTACCGCACCGAACTCAACCCCGTCGATTTTTTGTCTCGGAGTGCCTCCGTCTTTCCAGAGAAAGTGGCGGTCGTGCATGGTGAGCGCCGGTATACCTATCGCGCCTTTGCCGAACGCGTCAATCGCCTGGCTTCTCACTTGCGTGCTAGTGGGCTGCACAAGCACGATCGCGTGGCCTTCCTCTCACCCAACACGCCCGCTTTACTGGAGGCCCACTACGGCGTCCCGGCCGCAGGCGGCATTCTGGTGGCGATCAACCCGCGCTTAACTTCCCAGGAGATTGACACGATTCTGAAGCATTCCGGCTCCCGGTTGCTCTTCGTCGATGCCGAGCTTTCCCCCCTGATCGAGCCGCTCGATCTCACCGGCGTGCAGGTGATCCGTATCGATGACATTGGCGACCCCGAGGACCCCTATGAAGCCTTCCTGCAAGGCGGCTCACCAGAACCACCTGCGAGCTTACTCGAGGACGAGGAAGAGCCGATTGCCATCAACTACACCTCGGGCACGACCGGCCAGCCGAAAGGGGTGGTCTATACCTACCGCGGATGTTATCTCAACGCCCTGGGAGAGATCATCGAGACCGGTATGACGCACCGGAGCGTCTACCTGTGGACGCTGCCGATGTTCCATTGCAACGGCTGGTGCTTCACCTGGGCGGTGACGGCTGTCGGCGCGACGCATGTCTGCCTGCGCAAAGTTGAGCCGGGTCTGATCTGGGACCTCTTCGAGAGCGAAGGCGTCACGCACTATAATGGCGCGCCGACGGTGCAGATTTTCCTGGTGAACCATCCCAAGGCCCATCGGCTTGAGCAGCCCATCATCGTCACCGTGGCTGCCGCGCCTCCCTCCCCAACCCTGCTTGCGCACATGCAAGCCTTGAACCTGCGCCCGATTCACGTCTATGGTCTGACCGAGACCTACGGACCCTATACGGTCTGCGAGTGGCACGAAGAATGGGACCATCTGCCCCAGGAGGAACAGGCGCGTTTGCTGGCACGGCAGGGGGTCGGCTATATGACGGCGGATCGCGTGCGCGTGGTGGACGAGGCCATGCACGACATCCCACGTGATGGGGAAACGATGGGGGAGGTCGTCATGCATGGCAACAATGTCATGTGGGGCTACTTTGCTAATCCGGAGGCCACGGCCACGGCATTCAGAGGCGACTGGTTCCATTCGGGCGATATCGCCGCCTGGCATCCCGACGGCTACATCGAACTGCGCGACCGCAAGAAGGATATCATCATCTCCGGCGGCGAGAACATTTCGACCATCGAAGTCGAGCAGGCCGTGGCCAGCCATCCCGCCGTCCTGGAGTGCGCGGTGATCGCCATCCCGGACGAGCAGTGGGGGGAGCGACCCAAGGCCTTCGTCACCCTCAAGCCAGGCCAGCAGGCGACCGAAGCCGAGATCATCGCATTCTGTCGCGGACGCCTGGCGCACTTCAAGTGCCCCGCCGCCGCCGCATTCGGCGAGCTGCCCAAGACCTCCACCGGGAAGATCCAGAAGTTCGTGTTGCGCAACAGGGAATGGGCCGGATACGAGAAGCGTATTCATTAACCTTTCAGAGGTCATTTCCACTACTATGTTCGGCTACTGATGTGTTCGGCACCCCTGAGGAGCATGCCTTCGCCCGTGTTTCGTTCGTGCGTAAGGAGATGGTTTCTTTCCTGTGTTCGGCACTGTAGGAGCGTCGCGGCCCAGAGGCCTCAAGAGAGCAGGTAGGTATGAAGCAATCCTCCCTCACGACCGGGGTGGTGCAGGCCATGATCCTGACCTATCAGCAGGAGAAAGGCGAGGCGACGGTAGAGGTGGGCTCTGCCGCCTGGTTTGGGTGGCTGGAGCAGGCCACGGCCTTCACGTTTCGCGACGAGGCCGGCCATTTTACGGCCCATCGTGCGGCGTGGGCCGAGGGGCGGCTGATGACCCCGGAGCAAGCCTTGGCTGCCCAGGAACAGGCGATGACCCCCACTGCTGGGCCCGCACGATTAGCCGCAGCTCCTCCGCTGCAGCCACCCACCTCGCCTTTCGGACTGGCGGCTCGTGAGGTCGAGGTACTGCACTTGCTCGCTCAGGGCTTCTCCGATGCCCAGATTGCCGAACACCTGGTCATCAGTGTGCGCACGGTCAACCGGCATACCGCCTCCCTCTATAGCAAGCTGGCCGTCTCCTCGCGCGCCGCCGCCACCCGCTATGCGTTCGAGCACCATTTGCTCTGAGAGCGCTGCTCCTCCAATGGCTGCTCGTCTCCAGTACCAGGAGGCAGAGCGACCATTCTTCGTGTCTGGCTCCTCTTCCTCCATCTGGGTAAGACTACTCACTCCTCTGTGTAAACGACCTCACGTGAGCTGCTCTGCAAATGGGTAGGGAGAATGTGTAGTTCTACAGATGTGCCAGGACCTTCCACCAGGTAGACTCTTAGCAGTGATACAACTGTTCTGGGAAAGAAGTGATGAACCATTCCTGGTCAGGCTAGGAGGGAAGGAGAAAGACATGGTTATGCTGTTATTCTTACTCGTAGCATTCGTTGTCCTCGCCATAGCAGCGCTTCGTTGGGGAGTGAACAGTTCCGATGGGGTGGACAGACCCGGATGGGAGCGACGCCAGCGATGGTTCGGCTTCCACTAAGCTCTGAGTAGGCCACTGAGACGTGTGTGGCGAACAAAGAGATAAATCTCGCTTCAGGGATCATCCTGAGAGCGCAGCAGAGAAGGAGGCAAAGCATGTATTACCGTGTAGCGGTCCAACGACAAGGAGATCAACTTGATCAACTGCCATGCTGGCAGTGGAAATCAACCGTGCTGAGTTCGCTGCAGAGCCTGTTTCAGTTTCTGCGGCTCTATCGTGGTCTGCGGCTCGATCATCTGCGGGTGTTCTTCTCCTCCTCACGTGAGGGCCTGGAGGAGCAGCTCATGCAGGAGAACCAGGGACTCTTGTCTCCTTCGGTCACAGCAGTACACTTTCTCCAAGAGAGACTGATCCATTCTCCAGAGGTGAGACGGGGAACGCCAGCACGCGGAGGAGCGGACCAGCAGATGGCAGCCATCGTGGTTGCCACCCAATCATTCGTGAACGAGAGCAGCAGGGAAGGAAACGGCCTGGTTGGAAGGGGCATGAGTTCACTGGAGAGCAGACGGCTCGAGCTTGAACTTGGTCCAGGCGGCGATCATGATGTCCCCTACAGCTTCGCCCTGCCTCCTTCGATGCCGCAAGTGCTCGCCTGGATGAGGCTGCTTGCCAGAAGAGAGCGTGGGGAATTGCCATCATAGGTCGCATCTTTCGGCAGCACCAGCAGCCACGTCAAGCTGGACAACACATGTAAATGTTACAGGAGGATTACTATGCAGACAGCGACACGTCCTACCCGTGCGACTCATCCCTGGGTGGCTCAGGTAAGCGAAACCATTCGCTTTGGACTGGCCTATGGCCCACGCTCGGATTGGCGAGAGTGCCGTGACCTGGTTCAGGAGGCCGAAGACCTCGGCTTCGACTCCTATTGGACGATGGATCATCCCACCTCCGGCATGGATTGCTGGACGCTGCTCTCGGCCCTGGCCGTCACGACGAGCACCATTCGGCTCGGGGTGGCGGTCAGCTGCGTTCTCTATCGCCATCCAATGTTGCTTGCTCGTCTGGCTGCTGATGTCGACCGTCTGAGCAGGGGGCGACTCATCCTGGGGCTGGGCATCGGTAATCACGAGAAGGAGTTCAGCAAACTGGGCATCCCCTTCTTACCGGTGCGGGAACGACAGCAGGCCCTGACAGAAACGCTGCAGATTGTCGAGGGGCTATTCGGCAGTACGCCATTTACCTACACAGGCAAGCACTTTCAAGTCCAGGAGGCCACCTTGCGACCAGGTCCCGTGCAGCAGCCTCATGTGCCCGTGCTGGTAGCTGGTGGCGGGGAGCAGGTCACCCTGCGGCAAGTGGCCCAGTTTGCCGACGTCGCCAGTTTTGGCGCAGACAAATGGGCAGGGAGTGCCCCCACCTCGGCCGATATCGTGCGCAAATATAGCGTGCTCCGCCAGCACTGTGAGACGCTGGGACGAGACTATGACTCCATCTTGCGCAGTTACAGTGGGGTCCCGGTAGTGGTGGCAGAGACTCGTGCCAGGCTCCAGGCCAGGCTCGCTGCCATTCCCGCCCACATCCGCCAGAGCTACGCTACCAGTACGGTGGCCGGGACCCCCGAGGAGGTCTGCTCCTACTATCAAACGCTGGTGAATGCTGGTGTGCGCTACTTCATTGTAGGTCTCTTTGGCAACGATCGAGAAACCGCCCGCTTACTGGCCAGGTGGGTCATACCGCACCTGACCGCAAGCCAGGCACGCAAAGAGGAAGGCAGGCCCGAGGCGCAAGCCATCATCGCTCAATTGCTTCAAGATACGTGGGAGTGGAGGAGTAAGCGCCCAGCTTGAACAGATCGCCAGCATCGTTCATGAGCAGGGTTACTGGAAACCGCAAGGGCGCGTGCAGAACTATCATCGGCAGGATGTCTATCAGTTGGGCAAAAGTACCCAGAGACTCTTCGACGACTTTGCACAGTTGGATCAGCGAGTCGAGCAAGTGCATGCTCGGCTGGCTGACATCAAGCAGCGCCGACAACTGGCCGCTGAAACCACTCCACAGAAGGTCTTCGACGCTCTTGCGACAATGGCGGACAGAATCTCAGTCCAGGGTGAGATCGACAGGATTGTCGATCTGCTTCAGGCAGCCCACCAGCCGCGATGGTTCCGTTGGCTCTCCGTCCATCGCAGCAGGAAAACGATCTACCGGTAGTTTGTTGACCTCGGAGAGTTGCAAAAGACTTGCGCCGGGTGAGAGAATGGAAGCATGCGAGCATATTCTCAAGAGCTGCGATACCAGGTGCTTGGCGCGGTGGACGAGGGAATAGCCAGAGCCGAGATCATCGAACGCTTCCAGGTCTCGCGGGCGACCATTAAACGCTACTTGAAGCAGAGGCGGGAGACCGGAAACGTGCTGCCACGACCCATTCCGGGACGTCCACCCAGGAAAAAAGCTGCCTTACAAAAGGGCGTGCAAGACCTGTTAGAAGCCCATCCCGAAGCCAGCCAGCACGAGTATTGTCAGTGGTGGGAAGCTGAGCATGGCATGCCGGTGAGCCGGTCCTCGATGAGCCGAGCGATCCATGCCCTCGGCTGGATGCGCTACCCGAAGAAGCGTCCTACTCAGAAGGTGCAGTAGAGGAAGAGTTGTTGGCCGTGTGCAAGAGAGTCAAGCAAAGCTTGGAGTGGACCGGGTGGGGGCTGCTCTGACCACGCTCGCCAATAGCGCCGCAGCATGATCCAGGGCTCCAGCCAGGCGCGCACCGCCCGCAGTGCCTTTGGCCAGGACACGTGAGGTCGCCTGTTTTTTCCTGGACTGATGTTTTTCCCCCCTGCTCGTGCTTTCAGGAGAGGTGTTTGGATGGGAGAAAGCCTCCGACTCCGGGAACTGAGGGGGAGCTTCCGTCGGACCGGCGGGGGGATGACTGACGTGATACCAGCAAAAGGAGAAAGCGCAGCACACCAGTTGCCAGTGCCGCCGGATGGCCTGATCGCTACGCACCTGATAGTGCGACCAGCCCAAGACATGTTTGACCTGTTTGTAGCTTTGCTCGACCCAGGTGCGCAGCCCGTAGAGCCGGATGATCTCCTCCAGGCTGGCCGGCGGAAATGGGGAGGCGTTTCCCGCGCCGTCGGTTGGAGCAGGCAGATTAGTGATCAGGTACCAGGTCGTCAGCTCAGGCAAAGTCGCTGGATCGGTGGTAGCGACCACGGCGCGTTCGGTCTTGCCTGGACCATAGGGCCCCGCCTCAATCTCCACCGCCCACCAGTCCTGGGTGCTGCCATCACGAAACGTCCTGGTGATGCGCATCCACCGACCTGGCTGCTCTGCGCTCACCCAACCAGCCTCACGCGCCACCTCTCGCAACGAGCCCGCCACCCCCTCAGGGTGCCACCAGGCGTGGGCAGGATTGAGCGCCAGCACATAGGGCACCTGCAACTGGCGCAGTCCCGCTCTCAGGCCACGATCCTCGCCATAGAGCGAGTCGGCTACGACTGCACGGAACGGCCATTTCTGCTCGACCGCCTGGCTGACGAGCTGCAAGGCGATCTTGGGTTTGGTGCGAAAAGCCGGATCGTTCTTGCCTTCCGCAAAATAGCTCTCCGGTGTGTATGGCTCGACCTCCAACGGGTAATAAACGTCTTCGTCGGCCCACAGGCTCGTCACGGACACGACACCGTTCTCAATTTTGCCGACATTGCCCAGGTATTGACGCACCACATGCGCCGTTTTGTGCCCGTCTTTGCGATCCCCCGTCTCATCGATGACCAATGCTCCCTGCGCGTTAGGGGCCGTCGCCGGGTCGTCACGTAAGAGCTTGAGCCGCTCCGCCTGGATCTGTCGCTCATCCCAGTTCGACTCGGAGAGAAACCATTGCAGTTTTTGTGCTCGCGGTAGCTGCGCTCCTACCAGGGGTTCTGTGTTGACCAAGCCCGTCAGGGTCGAACTCCCGTTCGCTCGGCAACAACAGACCTTCCAGGTAGTGTCTGAAGCTCCCCCGTTGATTACTTTTGCCAAACAAGGGATCAAAGTGCTGCGCGTAGGTTTCTAAGGGGGCTGGCGCTTGGGCTATTTCGATGCGCTTGGTCATCCCACATTCCTCCTCTCCCTTATTCTACCACCCTGCCCCCTAATCAACAAACTACCGGTAGGAAGAGCCAGTTTTGTTATCATGAGGCGCTTTGATATGACCGAAGAAAGCACTACCAGTGATTCCCATTTTACTCCGTCTGGCTCTATATGAATTCCATATATCCAGGTAAACCAGCTCATACTGAAATCAGTGACCTGACAGCAATCTTTCTTGGAATTAAAGCCGAGCCAAAATACTCGACCACCTCCGTTTTATTGTCCATCTGGATAAGGCCAGCTAGCTCATTCGCTGCAAGCGGGTGAGCCTGATGGATGAATCAGCGCATTAACGAGGAAGCCAATATCACGGTTGCCCCAGCCGTCGGCGATTGCCGTCTGGAACAGTTGAAGCCCTATTGCCGTAAGAAACATAGGTTGATTCGCGGCTTGCGCCATTTCAAACGCAAGTCGCAGGTCTTTGAGCATCAGTTGCATAGAAAATGTATCTTTGAGCGTTCCGGCAACCCATTGCGGCACCCGCACTTCTAATACTGCGTTCCGGCCCGCGCTTGGGCTGCCTTGGATCGCAGCCTGTAATTTGCCTACATCAATATTGAGGCGTCTGGCTAATGCCAGCACTTCTGCCACCGCAGCACTATTGAGTCCGGTCAAAATATTGTTGAGTAGTTTTGCTCGGCTGCCTGAGCCTACACTGCCAAAGATTACCGCCGACCCCAGGAGCGTGAAAACCGGGCTGGCCTCCTGAATAGCGTTTTCGGAACCACCCACCAGAAATGTCCACGAACCAACTTGAGGTGGACCTCCAAGGACGGGCGCCTCCAGGTAATGTGCGCCACAGTTCTCGCACAGACTTGCTGCTTCCACTGCCGTGTTGGGATCTATTGAAGTCGTGTCGATAATGAGGCTGTTGGCTCGCGCTACCTGTGGGATGACCTCATGCACCTCCGCTGGCCCTGGTAGCGCCAGGATCACTACCGAAGCCTCATGTACATCTGTGATTGATGAACATACAGCGTATCGTGCATGAGTAGCCGCCTCGATTCGCGCTGGATCCCGATCATACACCAGCAGCGACCATTTCTGGGCTAAAAGGGGGGCTATTGCCTCTCCCATGCGTCCATATCCAACCAGTGCTAGCAACTTTTTTGCCACGCTTTCTGTCTCCTTCCTTGATGATATCTGTATTTGGTAGCAATCCGCTAAGGTAGCAGAGCGCTTACCTATACACGTGTCGCTCTGGCTTTTTTAAGGCATCACGACGAGCAGGCAATGGAAATCGCTCAGGGTCTACAGGGATACGGATAATGCTGGCCGAATCACTTTGTTGAAGTGCCCTTGAAATGGCCTGCTTGATTTCCTCGGCGTTCTTTGCACTGCATGCGTGAACTCCCATGGTTGCCGCAAGCTGGACAAGATCGGGTGATTTCAGATTCGTCCCGACATAGTTGGCGTCGTAGAAATACTGCTGGTTGGCCTTTTCAGCTCCCCAGGCACTATTGTCAAAGACGACTGCAATGATGGGGATGGCGTACTCAACTGCAGTGAAGAGGGCCGAAAACGACATCGAAAATGCCCCATCGCCCATCAGGGCAACGACCTGCCGATCTGGGGCAGCTAGCTTAGCACCGAGCGCAGCTGGCAGCGAGAACCCGACACCTCCAAGCCCCAGCGGCGGAAGTAAGGTACGCGGTTTGCTGTAGGATAACATGCTATAGGCAAATGATGGACTGCTGCCGATATCGACGGTGCGAATCGTATCGCTCGGCAATACTTCTGCTAGGGCCGCATAGGCCGCTTCCATGGAAAGCATCCCCTGTCCATCCCACTTGCTGTTGTGTGCCATTTCTCGCTGCCATGCCTCCCGCCACGCTTGAACCTGCTGCAAACTGAGCATCGAGTTGCCAGAAGTATTGAACTGAGCGAGCAGGGCCAGGGCAAATTGTTTTGCGTCAGCAACAATCCCGAGCCTGATGGGATAATTTTTGCCGATCTGTTGCGCATCGTTATTTACTTGAATAATTGCAGCATGATGCGGGAAGTATGCCTCTCCGTAATATGGTAAAAACGAAAAAGCATCCATACGCGTCCCTAGAGCTAAAACAACATCTGCTCGCTTGAATGCCTCCATTGCTGCTTTGGAACCGCCGCGACCTAAAGACCCCATATACCATGGATAATCATTTGGCACCGCATCATTATGCCCGTATGTCGTGCAAATCGGAGCGGAAAGCTGAGAAGCTAGCGCGCACACCTCTTCAGATGCCTGGGCCCAGGCGATACCGCCACCCGCCAAAATAACAGGCGAGTGGGCTTGCTGGAGTAGCGCTACCGCCTTCTGTACATCTGCAAGGTTCGGCGCGTACGCACTCATCGCCATAAATTGCGATGGCTCCTCGATTTGCACATCTACCACTTCATAAAGGAAATCTCGCGGAACGTCTATGAACGCTGGGCCAAATGGAGGGTTCAAGGCTTCGCGCATAGCCTGCTGGATAGCTTCTGGGATGCGGTCGGCCCGATTCACCAGTTGACTCCACTTGGTAATTGGTTTCATGATATGTACCTGATCGATTTCCTGATACGTTTCAGTGAATATTTGCTTGGAAGTAGGCGACCCGCTGATCACAATCAGCGGAGAGCGCGCCCGGTAAGCAGTTGCCACTCCTGTGACCAAGTTTGTGAGCCCTGCGCCATTTTGCACTAAGCACACCGCTGGGTGCCCTGTCACACGAGCATAAGCATCGGCCATATGACCAGCTACCTGCTCATGACGCACGCCTACGTAATTCAACCCTGCCTGAGGCAGTAAGTCAAAAACCTCCAGGACGCTCGATCCTACAATACCAAAGACCTGCTGGATACCTGCTTTGAGCAGTGATTGCACAATAGCTTCTCCACCGTTCATTTGCATACTATATTCCTCCTGAATAAAGAATGTTACTTCCATCATACTTAGCAAGAGCCGGTTCATGAGATGGCAAAACGATCGCTTGCCATGCGGCTAGATCAACAAGGGTCTGGCGAAATTGTTCGGCATTGCTGGCAATGCCGTTAGGGACTGGTGGAACTGCTTGCCAGTTGATCGATAGCGGTACAGTATCTCCTGCCAGAATGATTCGGCGATCTCCTTCCTCCAGGAGCAGTCCCTGTGAGCCGGGAGTGTGTCCCGGAAGAGCAAGAATTTGGAGCCCTTTATGCCCCGGCAGGGGAAGCGATCCACGAACTTGCGTGAAGCGCTCGCCCACGATGTACTCCGCCGGATGGGCGAGGTAGTCAAAGTACTTGCGGTGGGCCGGCTCTGGCTGCAAGGCGTAGCGAACCTCCTGGGCTTGGACGAGCACTTCGGCTCGCGGAAACATCATCCAGTTAGCAGCGTGATCCCAGTGCAGATGCGAAAGGATGACCATATCAATGTCGCCTGGATCAATGCCCAGTCGCTCGCGCAGTTTTACCACGGGGGCCTCTTGTGGCAGTCGCCGATAATGGGTATGTCGCATGGCATGGGCGATCTCGGGAGGTGTACCCCCCGTATCGAAGAGCAGCAGGGAGTTGTCCCATTCGATCAACCACATGAACATCGGGCACTGCAATACGTCGTCTGGGGCTGCAGGGGGATAAAATGTTGCCGTGTTGATCGTGAGCCAGCCCACAACCAATGGCACGAGCCGTTTCATGACGAACTCTCCTTCAAGGAAATATGTGCTGCTTCTTCCCACCAAGCGGCGATTGCCGCCACATCTCGCTCACCCCATCCTAACAGTTGTAAGCTGCGATAGACCTGCGTCGTCAGTGCTCCCGCGAATAATGGAAGACCCAGTTGAGCTCCATAGCTGGTAATGAGCGTAAGATCTTTGACGGCGAGATCAATTGCAAAGCCAGGGGCGTAATTACCGGACTTGATATTCGCCTGCCACCTCCGCTCGAACGCCTCGCTAAATCCGCTGCCCGTGCGCAGGACGCGGTAGATCGTTTCAGCACGAACGCCTGCTTTGGCACCCAATGCTAAGGCCTCCGCAAGTATTACAGTGTTGCCCAAGGACATGAAATTGTTGAGCAACTTCAGCGTGGCTGCTTCCGAGGGCGTCTCGACAAAGTGGATCTCCTTCCCTATTTGCAAAAGATAAGGGTGTACTTTTTCGAGGATATCTACTTTGCCGCCAGCAATGATGGTCAGCGTGCCCTCTCGTGCGCCCTTTTGACCGCCGATCACAGGGCATTGAATGTAAGCGATGTCCTGACTCAGTGTGCGATCAAAAACCTTCTCTGCAGTCCCAGGATCGATGGTGCTGGTATCGACGATGATGGTACCTGCAGCTAAGCAACTCGCTAAAGCATCAATCACGGAGATCACGTGTCGTGGATCCGGCAGCGAGAGGAAGACGATCGGGCACCGCTTGCCTATGGCATCTATATTCTCAGCTCGCTCGATAGAGGGATCAACTTCCTGCCACACGGCTGCATTCATATCGTATCCCAGAAGCTGCCCCCCTGCTGCCTTGCTGAGGTGGGAGGCCATTTGACGGCCCATCACACCCAATCCCACAAATCCGATCGGCAACAGTTGTAGATTCATTTCCCGGCCTCCTGTCCCCTTGCAGCTGTAGACGATGGAAATTGGGGCTGGTCAGCAAAAAGTTCCTCCAAGGAGCGCCCCTTGGTCTCCCTGCCGAATATCAGCATGGCAATGAAGGCGATGAAGGCGTCAGCAAAGAAGAAAAGCATCGTCCCCTGGAGGCCTACGGACTTTAGTAACAAAGGCAGAAGCAAGATGCCTACAATCGAGCCCAGCCTCCCCATCGCAGCGGCAAAGCCTGTGCCCAGGGAACGGATTTCTGTCGGAAAGACTTCCGGCGCGACCACACCGACCAACCCTGCCGGTCCAATCCAGGCCGAGAGCTGGAAAATACTGAAGAGAATCACAAGTATACCAAAGACCAGAGAGTGAGCGATCAACGCAATGGCGAGGTCTACGGCAGCGAGCAAGCCAAATCCCAAGGCTGCCAGTGTTTTGCGGCCCGCCTTGTCAACGCTGAAATACATGATCACCGAGCCAATCACTGCAAAGACTGCGACGATCATGCCGCCGAGCAATGAGTTGGTTGCGGTGAATCCCAACGTTTTAAAGATGAAGGGGGTAAAGTACCCAATGCCATAGGTGTTGACGGTGATGCAGAACCACATGAAAACGATATAGAGTGTTCTGCGCGTCTGTGCAGGTGAACGGAACAGGTCACCAAAACGGGCCAATTTGCGAGGAACTGAGGACCGAACAGTCGCAGTCTCGGTCTCGCCTGAAGCCCCAATGGCCAAGCCTACTGAACGATTTGCCTCTTCTACGCGCCCCTTAGCCAACAACCAGCGAGGGGTTTCAGGTAAGGCGTGGCGGCCAATAATCACGATGATGACCGGAATAACAGATAACAAGAATAGCACACGCCATGTCTCACCTGCGAATACCGGGTTTAACAGATAACTAACGGCATAGGTAAGCAGGCTGGCAATTGTCCACATGATCCAGGTGCTAGCGTTGAGCCTGCCACGTGCATGCCGAGGGGCAAATTCTGCAATGATGGTGAAACTGAGCGCTTGGTCAGCACCGATGGCCAGACCCAGCCCAACGCGGGATGCAACCAACATACTATAATTTATAGCAAAGCCACTAAGGACTGCGAACAGACCGTAGATGAGCATATCCCACATGTACATGAATTTACGACCGAGCCGATCCGCCAAGTAGCCAGTTCCCCAGGCTCCGATAAACGTTCCAACATATGTGGAGACACTCAAGAGGGAGACCTGGGCCGCGTTCAGCTTGAAATAAGGCACCAGGAAGATGAGCGCAGAGGCGATATTCGTGAAGTCGTACCCCTCCAAGAATACACCCATGCCAGATAGAACTGTTACCGCGCGATGAAATTTGTTGACAGGTGCCAAGTCCAAATCGTGGAGTTTTTGAAGCTCGTAGTTATCCTGTACAGCCATGCTGCTTTACCTCCTGGGAAAATCCAACTTTCACTAATTCCGCCAACATGCTCTGCACACCTTAGTAGTCATCCTGGCTATTCTACTCACGTTTTCCGCTAGTGTTTATAGAGTTGCTACTGATCCATGATGTGCTATCATTTGTGCTACTAGTATAATGAGTTTTGACCGGGATTCCGCTGAGCAAAACCTAATCATTGATAGGCAAAACCTATCAAGACAAGAGGGATATTATCATGCAACTACGTCAGCTTGAATACATTGATGCTATCATTTGCTGGGGCACTATCCGCGAGGCAGCCAGACAATTATTTATTAGCGAGGCTTCCATCAGCCAGCAGATTCATGAACTCGAAGACGAGTTTCGCCTGCAGCTCTTTGAGCGCAAAGGGCACAGCTTGCAATTGACCGCCGAAGGACAGGAGTTGCTGCCCTCTATTCGCAAGGTGCTCTATACGGTACAGGAACTCCAGAAGAATGTTTCCGAGATGAGGGACATAACGAGCGGTTCAATACGATTGGGTGCTGTCCCTTCCAGCGCCGCTACCCTCATTCCGTCAGTCGTGGCGAGTTGCCGCAAGATGTTTCCCCAGGTATCCTTGGAAGTGCATGAGCGAGGGACTTATGAACTCCTAGAGCAGGTGCGTGCCGGCTTACTCGATATCGCCTTTATTGTTCAGTCAGAGAGAGTTGCACTTGATCTTGAGGATTTGACCATCGAGACCTTGTTGAAGGGGCATCTGTTGGCTGTAGCATCCGAGACGCACAGGCTGACAAAAAAGCCTTCGGTCTCTCTTCTTGATCTGACTAACGAGCAACTGATTTTATACCGGCACGGATATTTGGCGCGTGAACTGGTGCTTGACGTGTTAGGTCCGCAGGCTCACCGCAACATTGTGTATTCGACTGATAACACCGAGTCTGCGCGGAAAATGATCCGCGCAGGCTTCGGTATTTGTTTTCTGCCGGATTTTATGATCGCCTCCTGGGATTTCTATGAACGAAAGGGCTTGTCTATTCTGAATGTAGATCAAACACCTTTCTCTCTTGAACTGTCTTGTGTCTACATGTCCAATCGCTATCGCTCCAGGCTACTAGCAAACTATATCAAGGGCGTAATTGCAAAGATATGAGCCCTCCAACCAAAGGTTAGAAGTCTTTCACAAAGCTCATGTGTTCTATGAAGTTATTAACTACTCTTCACTTTAGCTTGTCTTGCAGGGGGGCTTACCGATACTTTGTTGACTTAGGATCTAGACACAAGCAAGAGCGATCCATCTCTGCCGAGGATCGCGCTGTACTGATCCCTCGGCTGACCAGGCTTTCCACCTTCCTGAGGCGATTCTCCGGTAACAGCTTGGTGACCTGCGCGACAAACTGCTCGAGCGTCGCTCCCAACTCGGCCACCGGTATCTTGGCAAGTAGCTCATTTTGCGTTATTGTGCTTATAACTTGCTCCTTCGCTCTGCAAGAGGCGACTTGTTTCATCACTTCTTTTCATAGCCGAAGGAGGTTCCTTTTGGAACCCTTTCACTTATGCGTAATCAGCAGGATTTGGAGGCCGTGTCAACTCACATGAAAATGTTACCGAAGAGTAACAGTTCACTCACATGAAAATGTTACCGAAGCCGATCTCCTCCTTTCTGCTGGTAGACTTGCCCAAGGCAGGGACACAGGCAGGCGCGCGCCTGCCTGTGCCCCTGCCTTCATGCCGCGTTGTCCGGCTGGGTGGTCGCGCTCTGCCATAAGGCGTCCAAGTGGCGAGAGATGTTCTGGCGCAACTGGGCCGGATTGGTCTGTTCGTAGAGGTACTGCAAGCGCGCTTGCTGCTCTTGGCTGAGCACCCCGCTGGCCAGCAGGCGCTCATAGGGCGTCTTGGCCGTATCCCACGTGCGCCGCACTTTGTCCCCGACGGGTGTTTTCTCGCACAGGTGGAGCACTGGCTGAAAGAGATTGGAGTAGAGATCCATCTGCTCATAGAGCGCGCCCAGGGCAGCAATCTGCTCAGGCGTATCCAGGCGCAGGTCACCGATGTCATCGTGTCTATGTCTAGGTGCGCAGCATACTCTCTGGAGCAACTCCCTGAAAGGTTATGAACCAAGGTCAACTCTTGATTGAGAGACTGACGCATATCTTCGCCAGTTTTGACCCATGACGCATAAAGGCCCGTCTCGTTCTTTGGAGAGAAAATTCCTCCGAGAAAAACGATAACAACGCACTCTCTCAAAGGAATTTGGTGGCGTCAGTATCATCTTCTTTAGAAGCTCCAGCAATAACGGAACAACGAAAAGAACGTGGGTGGAGATGGTCACGTGGACGAGGCAAGCGTAACCCTCAGAATGATAGCCGCCGATATACCGGATCGGGGACGCATGTATTACCTGATCAACGACAACTACGACTTCATCCTTGACGCTAAAGAGTTTCTCGATTGGAAAGCGGCAACAAATCGCGCTCCGGCGACGATGAAGGCATATTGCTCCCGGCTGTTGTGGTATTACCGCTTTCTCGCACAACGCAAGCTGAGCGTCCTGGAAGCAACGCCGTCCGACCTCACGGAATTCGTGATCTGGCTCTGCAACCCCTACCGGGATACAACGACTGTTTCCGTCATTCATCAAGCCAGTCCTCTCACAGCGACGAGCGTGAATCTCATTCTCCAGGTGATCGGGGCTTTCTACCACTTTCTCGTGCGTCGTGGGAAGCTCTCGGAATCCCCTGTCCGCTACGTAGACGTTCCCAGAGGGAAATGGCTGACAGAACGTGATCTGCTGGCTCACACTCGCCGAGGGCGAGCAGTAGTCCAACGGATGGAGTTGAAGCTCAAAGAACCAGACCGGCTCCCGCCTACCGTCTCAGAGCCAGATTTCCAGACCTTCCTTGACAGCATTCACCTGGGGGAAACCCCGAATGGTGATCCTCTGGGCTTTCGTGGCCGCCTGTTGTGCCTCATGCTCAAGGAGGGAGGCTTCCGCATCGGGGAGCTGCTTGGCATGAGAATGGAAGACCTCGAATTTGGCAAACAGGGCGTTCATGTTCGTTTTCGCCCGGACAATGAAAATGGGGCACGAGCCAAGGCCGGATATGGCAATGATCGCTTTGTCCATTTGCCGCCCGATGTGCTGGGCCTGCTCGATGTCTACATTACGGAGATCTGGATTGAGGCAAATCCCGGCACCGATCATCTCTGGATCGTGCTCAACAAGCGCGCGAAGAACCGCGAAGGGCAGTCAACCTACGGAACTGCGCTCAGTGTCGCCGCTGTGGAGAAGATTTTTCAACATTACTCCGGGAAATCCGGTGTGATCTTGCACCCACACGTGTTGAGACACACGCACGCCATAGCCCTCGTCCGTTCCTACCTGCAAGGTGGCGAGCCAGTTGATTGGAAGTTCATCCAGGAGCGGCTTGGCCATGCCAGTGTGGTGACCACGATGCAGACGTATACCCATTTGACCAATGAAGATCGCAAGTGGGCCTACGATCGTTATCAGCAGAGGAGAGCAGAGCGTGCAGCACAACGCACAAAGAAACAATTGTGAAACCGGTGTCCTTTCTCCACCGGTAGGTAGGATCATTGCGGATGGGCCGTGGACACCCACCCAACAGCGGTTACTAGAGGTGCTTCAGCGAGAGGAATATCGCTTTGCATCCATTGCAAAAATCTGTCGAGATGCTGGATACTCTGGGAATATGGCCTGGTACCAAGCCATGAAAGATCCGCGTTTTGTGGCAGTTGTCCAAGCTCTTGGAATACCCCTGTGGAGTAAACCGAAGCGGCGGCTACTTGAAGTGCTTCAGAATCCAGAGAATCGGAGCAAATCGGCTCTCCAGATTTGTCGGTTGGCGGGCTACAAAGACAGTGTTGCCTGGCAAAGAGCCATCAAAGACGAGCGTTTTGTCGCTACTGTAGAGGCATTAGGAGTGACGCTTCGGCATCGGTCGGAGCGAGCATCCCATCTGGAAGTCACCTCTGCGACAGATATTGGGGAGGAACTCAAGCAAGATGTTTGGGATATCCGTCGGCTCAAGTCCGATTACCCGAAGCATGTGTCACCAAGTACCTACATCGTTGACTTTACGAGGATTGTCAATCCACTCCTGCGGGAACAAGTAAAACGCTATTACCGCCATCAACTCCCACGATGGAATGGTTCCACCTTTCAAGGGTTCCTGCACAAACTTCTGCCTGTCTTGACAGCGCTTCCTCCAGAGGTTCATATGGGAACAATCACCAGAGACCATATCGAGGCCCTTCTTCCAGTAATGGGCTCGTACAGCGCCTATCAAGCGAACAGAAGTTTGGAAGCGATGAGAACGATGACCAATTACATGGCTACGTCTCCATCCTGGACAGGCCCCCGTCCACCACGTTTTC
>CADDZH010000085.1 GCA_902812455.1 Chloroflexota bacterium
GACATGGAATTTGTTGCGTACATACTCTGCCAGGTAGATGGCATACGAGGGGGTACAGGTGAGCTGGTTCGCCCCCAGGTTCTGGATCGAGGTAATCAAGCGGTCGGACGCGCCGGTGCCGACGGGAACAAAGGTCGCGCCGATCTCCTCGATGGAGTTGTGCAGGGGCAGGCCGCCCACGAAAAAGCTCATGCCGAAGCCCATCACCACAATTGAGTCAGGACGCACACCCTCCGACCAGTAGACACGCGCCACGGACTCGATCCAGGTATCGCGGTCGTGCCTGGTGATACCGACATAGCTGGGGCGGCCAGTCGTACCGGATGAAGAGTGGATGCGAATCACTCGAGACAGAGGCACGGCGGCGTGCCGCCCAAGGGGCGGGTGTTCAAGCTGGCTGTCACGCAGCTCCTCTTTTGTGGTAAAGGGCAGCTTTGCCAGATCCTCAAGCGTACGGATATCTTCTGGACGCACACCCACCTCGTCAAATTTCTGTCGATAAAAGGCGGAGTTCTGGTAGTTGTATGCCAGTTGTATGCGCAGCTTGCGCTCCTGTAGTTCCTGGATCTGCCTGAGAGGCATGGTTTCGATACGAGTGTTGTAGTAACGCGGATAGGTCATGCGTTTCTCCTCTCGCGATGAGTATTTTAAGAATACCCCACAATGAAGCCGAGACCTACGATTCGACGAATGAGCGCATCGCCGCCACACGCTGTTGCAGTTTCTGGATCTCAATCTGGTAAGGTATCTCGCCATCCGTCGTCACCAGCACGCACTGTTTCGCCCGCACCCAGCGCGATACCTCCGGGAACGCTTCCTCCAGAGTGGGAAGCGCGAGCGCGAACGGCATTTCAGGAAGGGCCGCCTGCTCGTACAGTCCCGCTTTCAGACAGGGCAGAGGGGCGTTCGCCTGGTCCACAAATGGCGTGAGGTGCGGGGTAGAGAGAACGGGCAACGCGCCATGAAAGCGCACTGTCTTCCAGACAGCAACCATTGCTGATTCCCAGTCGGGTAAGAACTCGATGGGGACATCCGGTTCGTCGAAATACAACAGGTGCGCTCCCGCCAGGCAGAACGCCTGTGCCACAGACATTGTAATCTCAACCAGAGTCTCAAAACTGTCGAGCGCATCGTCCTTCCCTTCGGCAAGCTGTTGCAGCATTTCACCATCGAAGAGTTGCTGCACGACATGCAGAGGTCCGGGCAGCCCGGCTACCAGTGCAGGTCCGCCACGCAGCGTCCCCTCGACACGACGTACCACCTCGAGTGCAACCGGCAGCCTGCCGCGCTGCTTCACCTCGCCCGGCGAGTGCCGGAGCATGTTTAGCGCAGTCTCTCTGGTTGGTCGCTCGATCGTGGGCGGACTCGTCCTCCAGTCCAGCCGGCATCCAAGTGCCTCTGCAACAATCAAGAGATCGAAATAGCAGGTGACATTATCGAGGCGCAGGCGCTGGTAGATCGCTACCAGGCTGTTGGCGATTTTCGTTGGATTGCTGACAAACAGGGATAGAGGGACGCTCTCCAGTTTGGCGGCCAACGAAAAGATCAGTGGCATGAACAGCCGCCTGGCCGGAGGTTGTCCCTGTATTAATGCCTTCACTATCGAGCGTACCATCGTGAGCGTTCCATATTCAATGAGGGAAGCCTTGGTGGAGATGAGCTATTCCATCACGCCCCTCCAACAAGAACTGCCATTCATACACTCATCCCCATTATAGCTTCCCTGCGCAGGTTCTGCTATGGCCGGAAGATGGGCGCCAGTGGTTTACCCTCGGGCCAGGAGCCAAACCAGGTCAGAATTTCGTCGGGCGGCTTCTGCTGCGACCAGGTTGCATGGAAGTCATCCCAGGATTGGCCGCGTGCCAGGCGCGCTTTGCGCTCGGCCTCGCGCAGCGCCTCTGTCTCCGCCAGGTTGACGCGCATGGTATCCGGGTCATAGGCCACCTTGTAGATGTTGCGTGCGCTCCAATCGGAGACAATCTCCGCCTCGACATCCTGCACCACCTGCTGCGGGTCGGCATCCAGCGGATCGCCATAACCGGCACCACCAGAGGCGAAGCCGAAGGTGATCACATCGCCCTCGTTGTAGGGTCGCACAGACCTGATGAAGGGTTCATCTCCCCATTCCCCACCGATGGCCTCTCTATTGATGAGCGCGGAGAAATCCAGTTTGAGATCGGAGTCCCCGGCGCTCATCCGCTTGAGGATATCTGCTCCGCGCACGCTGATACCAGGCACGGTCGGAGGCGCATAGCCACCGAAGAGTGGCTGTGGTGTCTGCGCTTTGCTGTTATCGGCAATCGTCGTAAAGAAGACCGTAGGCGCCTGGTGCGCGACCCAGACCTGCACGGTGCCGCTGCCTCCACGATGCGCGCCATGGCCGCACGAATCCAACCAGTGCTGCGAAATGGGGATCAGCAGCGGGAACTCATTCTCCATGAGCTCGACGTCGGGAGAGCGCCCGAAAGGACACCAGGCGAAATGTGAAGCATCCATACCCGGGCTGGTAGCCCGACCTCCCTGACCTTCCGTGTTGAGCGAGTAGGCGAGCATATCGGCGAATGGCAATCCCCACTGGCTGAGGCCAGCGATGACCATGGCGTTGCCACCGTTTGCGGAAGATGCCACGGCCTGCCGCCATTCCTGCGTCCCAAAGATCATCTTGGAGAACGTGATAGCGGCTGTGCTCATGATGCCCGTACAGATCATCACCGAACACGAGGTCGCGGCCCGCGCATCCGGGTTAAGCACACAACCGGGTGGAAAGTAACAATCAATGGGAGCAAAGGTCGCGCTGCTGATCGGCAAGTCGTGGAAGATGTACGAATACAGGAAATTCGCCAGGTGCCCCACGGCTGCCTGAGCATGTGCGTTATAGGACGAGGGATTTTCCGGTGATGTGCCCGTAAAGTCCAGCAGCAGGTGGTCTCCTTGCTTGTGCACCGTTAAAGAGGCAGAACGCACCAGGCTGAATCCCATCCCGCCGATGGTATCGGCAAAGGCCACACAGCGAAACTTGCCATCGGGCCAGGAGGCGATGCGCTTGCGCGCGCCCTCCTCCGCGACCATCAGCATCTTGCGCAGGAGGCCAATCACGAATTCCGGGCCTTCCTTCTCCGCCAGTTCCACCACGCGTACGCGCGCGCGGTCGGCAGCAGTGCTGCGAGCCTTCAGGTCAGTCACCACCATTTGCGGGGCGCGTATACCGAAGGCATTGAACAGCTCAAGCCAGTCTTCGCGCAACTGGCCGTTCTCACCGACCTTCATCGGCGGCAGGTTCATGCCTTCTGAAAAGCGCGCCGGGGCCATAACCGGCATGCCCCCTGGCTCCACTGCCCCCGTCTCCGTCGTATGGTTGGCAGCACTGCACCAGGCAATCAACTGGCCTTTGTAGAAAACCGGAATGAGCGCGACGACATCCGGGTTATGGATTCCGCCATAGAGCGCGTCGTTGGCGACCCAGATATCGCCCTCTTTGATGCCGGGATTCTGGCTGTAGTAGGTGAGGATGTACTTGATGATAATGGGCTGGATGATGGCGTGCAGGTAGGTTCCCGCTGCTCCATTCACCAGGTCACCCTGGGCAGTAAAGATGGCCACCATCACATCACCAGCGATGCCCATCGAACTGCGGCAGGAGCGTTGAAACACCTCGAGAGCCTCATCCAGGATATCATTGGTGCGCTGGAAGCCGATCTCGTAATCACCTGGCGACAGTTTCGCCACTGCGTCCAGCTCTTCCTGCGCTGGTGGTACAACCTTAATCCACTTCAGCTTCTCTTCTGCGGTGGGAAGCGGCATAGACTTCTTCTCCTTTCGTTGCACTCATGATGCCCAGGCCGTAGGCATCGACTCGATACATCATCTGCGGCGGTATGACAACTGTTGTGTATTCGGATTCCAGAATCGCCGGGCCCATGACCTCGTTCCCGGGAAGCAACCGGTCCTGCGCATAGACCGGCGTTTCTATCCATGTTTTGCTTTCGGGCCAGTAGGCAGAGCGGCTGCCCTTGCGAGCTACCTCCGGGTCTGGTCCATGCAGCTCCTGGGCGACCAGTTCCACTTTATGACTTGGCACAATGGCTTTGAGGATGAAGGTTTCGATGTAGACGCCGCCAGGCAAATTGACAATCAGCGGACTGAATGCCTCGCTAAACTCTTGCTCAAAGCGCTTGTAGAAAGCCCATACATCCTCCTCGCTGTTGAGGAAAAGCCCCGGTGTGGCAGTGCGTTTTGGCTGAATCAGGCCGCCGTAGAGCATATCCAGTTCGAGAGCATAGACCGCGTCCTGCGGATTGAATCCCTCGGTCAGCAGTTCCTGCTCGGCCTGCTTCTTGAGCTCACGCACAACGCTGTTGAAGGCCTCGCGATCAATGACGGCTTTACCTGTAAACGGTTCAATCATGGTCATACGGCGCGAAGATTCGTAGACATGCACAATATCCATGATGGAAGAGCCCACGGCGCAGAACACCGGGGAGTAGGGGAAGATCACGATTTGCGGGATATCCCCGTGATAGCCGGCAGCATGGGTTGGGCCACCACCGCCGAAGGCGAACAGCACAAACTCTTCAGGCCGGTATCCACGCAGCACCACTTCTTTACGGATGGCCGAGGCCATGTTTTCATCGACAATGCGGCGAATGAGCGAAGCCACCTCTATCACGTCCATACCGAGTGGCTGCGCTAGCTTGCGCAGTGCTCGCTCGGCAGCGCTCTTGTCGAGCTTCATACGCCCGCCAAAGTAATAGTCGGGGTTCAGATAGCCCAGCATGAGATCCGCGTCGGTCACCGTTGGCTCGGTTCCACCCTGATTATAGCAGGCCGGGCCAGGATAAGAGCCCGCGCTCTGTGGGCCTACTTCAAGACGGTTGCCCAGGTCAGGGTTAATGCGAGCGATGGAGCCTCCACCAGCGCCAATGGAAAGCGATTGAATCATGGCAATACCAACCATCCAGCGATCAATGACCGGGCTGAACTCGTAGTTACGCACATCGGCAGAAACGACCAGTCCGATATCAAAGCTCGTGCCACCGACATCGCTTGTGACAACGTTTGTGTAGCCGAGTTGGCGAGCAATATCGCGAGCGCCAATCAGGCCGGCTACCGGGCCACCGTTATAGGTGCGGCTGGCGGTAGATTTGTAAATTTCTGCCACGCCGCCCGAATTCTGCACCATCATGAAAGATCCCCTATAGCCGTACTCGCGGAGCTTGTCCCACATGGCCGAGAGTTCAATCTGTAAGGAACGATGCAGATAGGCATCCAGGATGGCTGTCATGGTGCGCTGGTACTCGCCCAATTTCCCCAGCACATCGCTGGAGAGCACAACGGGCAGGTAGCCAATATGGTACTCTTTATACTCCTCGCGGATGATTTCTTTGAGCCGTCGCTCATGCGTCGGATTTAAAAATGCCCACAGGAGCGAGATGACAAAGCCACGCGCGCCGCGGTCCACCATGCGGTGGATTTTCTCGCGCGCATCGTCCTCGTCCAGCGGGCGTATAACTCGCCCGCGTCCATCGACGCGCTCTTTGATGCCAGCGATCATCCTGCGCGGAATAAGAGGAACGGGCTTGTGCTGAGCGGCCAGGTTGCGTCGCTCATGCAGTCGCTTCCCATCAATCCACTGCGCTCCGCGCCCGATCAGGATGGCGTCTTCGTGACCTTCTGTCGTGAGCAGTGCCAGCCGCGGGCCTTTACGCTCGATCAGGCGGTTCATGGCGATGGTCGTCGAGTAGCGCACCATGCCGATGCGCCTCAGAACCTGGTCGAGCGTGAGTCCCAGTTCTTGCGCGCCGGCCTCGATCACGTTCATGAAGCAGACCGAGAGGTCGTAGGGCGTCGTCGGGACTTTGGCCTGCACGGTGCGCCCGTCCACGTTCATAACCAGGTCGGTAAAGGTTCCGCCCACGTCGATATCGATAGAGTTTAACTGGCTGGTGGTCATGCTTGCACCTCTTTCTTCTGAGAACCGGCATCACCATTGTGGCTCGCTGCGCTCAGCTTCTCTGGGCTGAAGGTCTCGGAGAACGCTAAATGGGAGTCGCGAATCACGTACTCGCCCTTTGCCAGACGCGCTTTAAGGCTGTCGATGTCTAGCTCGATGTCGTGGGTGATAGGATGGCCGGGCGGCAGGTATTCGGTCTCGATCTGGGTACCGCAGGAAGGGCAATAGAACTCGACAATGCGAATCCAGGCCGGATCGGGGGAGAACGTAAAGGTTCCTTCCAGGAGCGGCCGGTGGATCTCGCGCGGGTCGCGGTTGTACAGCAGGCAGCCCTTTTTGTAGTTCTCGCGCGCCGAGATGAGTGCATACCCACAACGGTGGCAATGCCACATCTCTTCCTCGACATCAAGGTCGAGGTATTCGGTCATACGGATACGATCCATGTTCTACCTCCTTTGTAAATGGCCATTGCCGTACTCGTCAACATATAGCGACCACCCCGGCAACAGCGGGTAGGTTGTCCAGGCGCTTTCGAGAATCGCCGCGCCGGAGATCTCGTGCCCTGGATGCAATGCTTCCCAGGTGTAGAGGGTTGCCGGATCTGAGATGCGCCCCCAGATGGCATCGCGATGCCCCTTCATGGCCTCGGTTGGTACATGCCCATTGGGGGCACGACGGGCGACTTCGTAATGCGGCATTAAGGCAGTAGCGCGCAGGCGCAGCAATGCGACGCTTCCCTGCCGCGTTTGCAAGAATCGCGGATCAACAGGAGCGGTGGAAGAGAGATCCTCGACGACCGAAGAGAGCTGGCCATCTTCTCCGGTTATTTCGGCTTCCAGCGAGAGCTGCACGCGGTCGGGCACAAATCCCTCGCCCTTCATGTCGTGCAGGGCTTCTTTGCGTATGCGCTCGATCACCTCGCGCACGCGGCGCTGCCCTTGCGCATCGGCGAGCGAAACGTTGAGGCCATACTCGTAAACGTGGACGATATCCGAGATGGAGGAGCCGAACGCGCTGAAGACCGCTCCCAGGTCGAAGACGTACGCCTGAGAAATGCCGAGACGCTCCGCCACCCCACAGGCAAAGGCCGGACCATTGCCGCCGAAGGTGAAGAGCACGCTTTCCTCTGGTCGCCATTCGACCCGGCCGAGGACATCGCGGATGGCGTCTGCTACCATTTGGAAAGCAGCGCTAGCAATATCGAGGGCCGCCTGCTCGACGCTCTTACCGAGCGACTTTGCGACGTGTTGCTCAATGACTTCGCGCGCACGTTCTGTGTTGAGCTTGCGCGATCCGCCCAGGAAATAGTCTGCCGGGAGCCATTGCAGCGTGAGGAAGGCATCGGTCAGCGTCGGCTCCGTCCCACCCAGGTCATAGCAGGCCGGGCCAGGGTAGGCGCCCATGCTCTCTGGGCCCAGGCGCAATTGGCGCGAGGCCTGGTCAATACTCACCACGCTGCCGCCGCCGAGGGCAATGGAGTGCAGCAACACGGTCGGGGCATTGACGGGGATGCCAAGGATATCAGCCTCATTGGTCATGGCGACGCGGCCATCGCGAATGGCGCCGACCTTTGAGGTCGTACCGCCAACATCCAGGGTGACCACGTGCGACAACTGGTAGAGGCGCGCGAAATAGGCGGCGGCGAACAGCCCCATCGTCGGCCCGGACTCAAGCGTATCGAGCGCCTTTGTCTTGGAGACGCGCGCAACACCACCATTAGCATGTCCAATCAGGAGGGGCTGTTCGTAGCCTGCCTCGCGCAGGTCGTCTTCCGCTTTGTAGAGCGCGCTGGCGAGCGGCCCGTGAATGTAGGCATTAATCAGGCTGTGGTTGGTGCGTGTCTGGGTATCTGGATAGTGACTGAGATCGCTGCCGAGCAGGACGGGAACGGTTCCAAGAAAATGATCGGGGTACTGCGCCTCGATAGCACGCTTCATGGCCTGCTCGTCTGAAGCATCCTGAAAGGAGCCGTCCAGGCTGATACAGATGCGCCGCACGCCGTTTTCCAGCAGGGTTTTAACGGCCAGCAGCACAGCTTTGGGATCGATCGGACGCGAGAGGCCGATCACATTAGTAGGGGCAATCAGAGACCCTAAAACGGGATTCGAGCCATTATGGGCGTACAGGTCACCTTCGTGCCCCTCGCTCACCAGCAAACCCAGCTTGGGGCCAGTTCGCTGTGCCAGGGCATTTGAGGTGACGGTGGTTGACCAGCGGATCAGGTCAACCTGGTTGAGAAACTCGCTAAGATCGTCAAAACCAAGGCGATGAGCACCTTCTATCAGGCAGTCCCGAAAACAGACGGTCAGATCGTGGGGTGTGGTATCGACCTTCACAGGGAGCGCTGTTTTCCCATCGCTGAAGAGACCATCCGTCAGGGTACCTCCGACATCGATGTCAACGGTATACATGAGTGTCTGCCTCCCGGCCAGTGGCCAAACAAATATGTAGAGAAAGCGGTTCTTCAAGGGTGACTTCCATCGATGTGTTAGTATAAAAGCGAAATAGGGTAGACACCTCCTTCCAATATGGTACAATGGTAGTGGATGATGTCCTATCATCAGACAATAGAATCGTACTGAGAAATTGCCTTTTTGTCAAGGGATATGTAGTTGGTGATTCCCCATATCCTCCACAGGCAAGGAAATGAGGGCAGGGGCTATGCTTCGCCACCGGTCACCATGGCCTGCTATGGGGAATCACCAAATAGTTGGATGGAACGCATGGCGAATAAAAAAGAGAAGGAAGCACTGTTCGAACCTATTGAGACGCCCAAGCGCAACTTCGAGATCATCGAGGCGAGCATACGGCGGGAGATCTACAATGGCACGCTAGTTCCCGGCCAGAAATTACCGAATGAGTTTGAGCTGGCGCGGCAGTTCAATGTGGGAAGATCGGCGGTGCGCGAGGCACTGAAGGTGCTGGAGCTGGCCGGTCTGCTCGTCGTGCGCCGGGGCTATAACGGCGGTACGTTCGTCGCGCCCCCCGATTTTGAAGAGGTCAGCGAAGTCATTACGCTCACCTTCCAGCCCGGCAATATGGCTCTTGACGAGTTGCTCGAAGCCTGCCGGACAATAGGGACACGCGCAGCCGAACTGGCCGCCTCTCGTGCGAGCGAGCTAGAAATCAGTGACCTGGAAGAATTAGTGCAGCGGATCGAGCAGTGTGTGCATATCCCGGCGCGCTACCTCACCGCCATTGTCGATTTTCATCTGACCGTGACAGAGATGGCGCATAACTCGGTCTACACGCTCGCCCTGCAAGCCATGCGCAATACCCTCATCCAGGAACTCAACCATCTCATCAGTGATCAGGAGCTTCGCACAACCATTATCGTTGACCTGAAAAATATCTACAAAGCGATCTCCGACCATGACTCCCGGCAGGCCAGGCAAATGATGCTGGCACACCTGAGTCATCTCGAACAACGACTGGCGGGGGAAAAGGCAACATGAGCAGGGTCTGAGCGAGGCTAAAACCTTGCGGCAGGCTGTATCCATGTTTCACCGCCTGCGGAATCACCTGGTTGAAGGGCACCCCTTTATTGTGGAGCGCAAAGCTGTCCCAGGCAGTGGGGATATGGCTACCTGCAAAAAGCAGCAGCAGGAATGCCAGGAGAACACTTCCTCCAGCGAAGAGAAAGAATACTTTTTGCCAGCGCCAGAACCCATGAGCGCCCAGGATCAACAGCACGGCAAAGCCGATGTTGATCAGCAGGCCGATAAGCAGCACCCACCACTGGGCGGTGATGCCCAGAAGAGGGAAGGAGGCCAGCAAATTGTTGCTCAAGGTGATCCAGAAGACCTGCCCGCTGACGACTCCAATGGTGGAGAAGGCGACAGGGACAGCAAACGTCAGCGCAAACCAGGCATTAAAGCCGATCCAAAAGAAAATAAGCCACATCCCCTGACTCCATCCGAGCAACCAGCCCAGGAAAGGATGCAACGTGCGGCTGACGAACACGTAGTCGCCGCCGGAGCGAGGCATGGCCGCAGCAAACGTGGAATACACCCATAGCAGGGTAAAGGCCATGAGGATGGTACCAATGATGACTGCAAGCAGCATATTGCCCTGGGGAAAGTAAGCTGGCGCTTGCAAAAACAGGAGGACGGCTCCCACGGCAATATTCATGCCGAAGGTATTCATGATGAACGCATCGAGCAGCGATACTTCCCGTACAAGGCCTGTCGCATTGCGTAGGAACGTCTTCCCTTGACTGCCTTCCATAGCTGAAGAAGCCTTACTCATGGTTATGCACTCTCCTCTCTGCCCGGCGCGCCAATGAGATGCAAGACGCGCTCATCGCGCCGGAAGCTTTCAATGGTGAAACGAAACCGATCGGCCCGGTAAAGAACCTGGGAGAATTCCACAAACTGGCCGTTGACATCGTAGGTACTTCCCGCTACTTGCAGCAGCGGCGTTCCAGGAGGGATAGCGAACAGGGATGCCTGCGCGCTGCGAGAGCGGACGACCTCAATCAAACTTTCTGCCCGCGCCAGGACGATGCCGTAGCGCTCTTCTAATGTCCTGTACAGTGAGCGATTCTGGAGATCAAGTTGTTCAAGTCCTGGCACAACGTGAACAGGAAGGTAGGAGGAGAGCAGCGCCACGGCCTCCCTCTCGATCAAAGCGAGGCGCTGGAGAAAGAAGAACGGCTGATCTTTTGGCACATCTGGTGGCAGTGCTGCCTGGATGAAAGCGGGGGCGCTGCCTGTGCGCTGCTCGATGATGCGCAGGACCGCAAGCAAGCCTTTGGCCCGCATGCTCTCAGTGAAGCTGGAAAGGATGTTGATCTTCTCGGTGACTTTCTCTTCGCACACGAAGGTGCCACGCCCCGGTACACGGTAGAGGTATCCCTCTTTGACAAGGTCAAGAATGGCTTGCCGCACCGGGGCAAGGCTGATACCAAAACGGGCCGCGTACTCGCGCTCCTGTAAAAGTTGCTGGCCGGGCAAGAGCTCGCCTCGTTCAATACAACCAAGTAAGTAGGTGCGCACCTGCTGGTGCAGGGGAATAGGTGCGTCTCGCTGTATTGGTTGCACTTCTGTCTGGCGTATGGGTTGGAACGAAGATGCCATATGTAAGCAGTCCTCTCTGCCCGCGAAAGCGATTATTGTTTATAATATTATAATATAATGATGTTATGAATTCAAGCCTGTTTATCTGTTTTCTTCAGGGGGCTCGGCGCTCCGGCAAAGATGGAAAGCAATAACCGAAGTTTTGAGGGGGAAGCCCGGTTAATGTTCCTCTGGCAGTTCGTACCAGCGTACGCGCTCACCCACTATAGCGCGGGCCTTCCAGGACAAGGATTTGGGGCGCGTTTCTATGGCAGAGGCTAAGCGATCGATGCGCTCAACGACATAGGAGGGGAAGTCGTGCTCAAGCACATATGCTCTGATCTTCTGCAGGTTGATTTCCAGCGTTTTGTATAATCCCCAGTCACCGGCCGTCAACTCACTGATATACCCTACATTAATGCCGTGGTCATCGCCGGTAAGGTCATGATCATAAAACACGGCTATCACATCGATAATGTCCTTGTGATTGATCTCTACAACCTGCAGCTTGGTCAGGAGAAGATCCGCAATGGGCACAGTGTACGGCTCAATGTTCAGGCGAGAACGGAAATCCAGCGTATGGCACATTTGCATGCGATCCAGGAAAATGTCCACCTGCCGCCCGTGCTCTTCATCCCAGAACAGCAGGCGCTGGTGCCCATGCAATGCATTAAACGTTTTATTGCTCATATAGCCCAGCCTGGTAAACAAGGCTTTGGTTTTGCCGCTCCACTTTGCCAGGGTCACGAAATCCAGATCCCCGTAGGTGCGTTGTAGCAGCTCCTGGGAATGTGTACTTGGGCACTGGAAGTAGATCGCCAGCCCACCAAGCAAACGCAGGGGGAAGCCTTCCGCCTTGGCAGCATCTATAATACGCAAAGCTTCTTCTTTAATATCTGCAAGCGGAGTTGCAGTCTCATTCATCAAAGACCTCTTTCTGCCTATGAAGATTGTTATAGATTATATCCCAGATGTGTTCATCCTGTAATAAGTTGATAATTTAAGAGCTTGTTCCCTTTCAAATTGACGAGCGCGGCCCGTAAATTGCCATCCCCGTATTCACTACCCGGATTCATGCATACTGTACGGCCCAATTTGCTGACTGCTCGCGATTCATGCACGTGCCCATGAAGTGAGACGAGCGGCTGGTAGCGTTCGATGGCGGCACGCACAGCCTTGCTACCCACAGGGCCGGTCGCCACATCTCCGGCCACAACGATAGGTTTCAGATTGTCATCGAGCAATGGAGCGGTATCCAGGCCACTTGCGTAGGGCGGCACGTGAATGTTGAATACGGCCCGTTCGGGAGCGTGTAGCTGGCTCGCCATGCCTTCAATAAATACACCAAGCTCTTCATCGGGAATATCGCGTGGTGCGTGCCAGGGAGTGGTATTGGCAAAGCCAGCGCTGATCATCTCATGCTCATCGTCAAGCATGACAACACGACCCTCCGGCATTTCGACATATGAGGCCTGCTTGAGCACATCAACGATTTCCGGCTCGTCATCATTGCCTGCATCGATAAAACAGCGCACACCACTTCCCTGCAGTCGTTCTTCAGCTATCTCGCACCAGCGCTCGACGCTCTCTACCATCAAGCGTGTGAAGAGCCTGTCAACAAGCGCGCGATCGGCTTCCATTGCGGCCAGCTCTTCTGGCGTTGTGCGGTAGGGATAAGCCCCTGCATGACGTATCTTCCGCTCAAACGCAGCCAGCGCTTCTCCGGAATCGAGCGTTGCTGTCTCGCCGAGAAATGTCGCCCGGTAGCGCTCTGCTACCGGGCCAGGCTGGCGCACAATGGGCACCAGAGCCTTACCGGTGATATCGCCGCCGAGAATGAGTACATTCGCCTGGTAGAATTTCGCGGCATTTATGAATTTCATAAAACAGCGTTCCGAGCCATGAATATCGGTTGCAAAGAAGATCGTAGTACGGCTGCTCATTCTGGGTCCTCTCTATATTAGGCTGTCAATATTCACGTGACCAGTGGCATGTAGAGTGCCAATTATGAAGATGAACAACATCATTTACTCATGTCATGCTGAGCGCAGCGAAGCATCTGGATGTCCATCAAGAGGGATCCTGAGCGAAGCGAAGGATGACAACCCATAGAGTCCTTAAGCCGTTGAGGTTCCTCAAAACATGATGGCACCGCCCGTTACATTGATGGCCTGCCCCGTCATGTACGCGGCACGATCGCTCAGCAGGAACACAACTACACGCGCCACATCCTCTGGTTCTTCCAATCTTCCCAGCGGAATAGCGCGCAGGTAGTCCTGTCGCACCTCTTCGGGTGTGATCCCACGCAGCTTGGCCTCCCAGATGACTTCGCGCTCTTGCATGGAGGTTCGCACGTATCCCGGACAGACGGCATTGACCCGGATGCCTTGTGCCGCTGTTTCGAGTGCGAGCGCTTGTGTAAAGCCGATCACGGCGAACTTCGATGCTGAATAGTGAGCCAGGAACGGAGCTGCCTTCTTTCCGGCCATTGAGGCGGTATTGACGATGCTACCACCCCGGCCCTGGCGAAGCAAGTAGCGCACCTCGGCCTGGCAGCAGAGGAAAACGCCCTTCGCATTGACATCCATGTTGAAATTCCAGTCGTCTTCCGTGAGATCAACTACTCGCGCCATTGACGAGACGCCAGCATTATTGACGGCCAGTTCCAGGCCTCCAAGACGACTCGCAGCCTCCTCGATCCGTGCCATCATACCGGCAGCATCACGCACATCGAGTTGACCGGCAAAAACGTGCGCTCCCGCTCGAAGGCCCTCTGCCTCTCTGGTCACCTCTCGCGCTGACCTTTCATCGAGATCCGTGACATACAGGTCTGCCCCCTCGCGAACCATTTCTAGTGCAATGGCCCGGCCAATACCTGTGCCTGCGCCCGTAATAAATCCTCGCAAACCGGCGAGCAGCATGGATACCCCTCCTTCTACTGGTACTGGTAAGATAGCAGCCAGAACGAGGTTCTGGTCATGTTGCCTCCCATCTACCCTGTGCTATCAAGCTTGCCAAGCTCCGGCAACAGCGTTTGCAGCCGCAGGTAGAGATCGCGATACAGTGCAAAGCCCTTGCGGTAGCGCTCGGCATCTGCGTATCGAGGCCCGTAGAGCGGCCCCTGAACGATGAAGCGCTGGATTTGGTTCCAATCATCAAACAGACCTGTTCCCATTGCCGCGACATAGGCTGCACCGAGCGCGGAAGTAGCTTCACCTCCGACGACCTGTAGCGGCTGATTCACCACATCCGCTGCAATCTGCATCCAGAGCTTGCTCCGGCTGCCGCCATCGGCGGCACACAGGCGCCTGATCGGGCGTCCGGCTTCCCGGAGCAAGGCGAGGTGATGCGCAAATCCGTAACACACCGCTTCCAGCACAGCGCGGTAGAGATGAGCCCGTGTGTGGTGTAGCATGACACCGGCGAACACGCCGCGAGCGCTGGCATCGAAGATGGGAGTTTTCTCGCCTAGAAAGTAAGGTAGTACGACGATACCGCCAGAGCCGGCAGGAATTACTTCTGCCTCTGCATCAAGTGCGGCCAGAGGCATGCCGCCTGCCAGTTCCCTGGCAAACCACTTGACCAGCGAGCCGCTTGCAGCCATGCAGCCATTGATGAGCGTCAAGCCGGGAATATCGTGGTAGTCAAAATAGAAATGCGGATCGGGGTTGGGACGGCTGTCACAGTACAGGATATCGCCAGCACCCCCAAACTTCAGCAGCACGTCGCCACTCTGCGTAAGGCCGGCGGCAAGCGCTGCGGCAACGTGATCGGCGCTGCCCGCTACGACCGGCGTTCCCGCTCTCAGGCCCATCTGCCTGGCAACCTCTTCGCTGACACCGCCCACGATCTCGGTTGGACGCCGAACTCGCGGCAGAATGCTCTTATCGATCCCCGCATGCTCCAGGTAGGGTATGTGCCAGCGATGCTCTCGCACATCATACAGCCCGCTCTCCGCGGCCCAGTTTTCTTCGAGAGAGAGCTGGCCCGTCAGGCGATAGACGATGAAATCGTAAGAACCACACAGGCTAGCCACTTGCTTCATCACATGAGGCTCATGCTTGAGTAGCCAGCGCCACTTGGGATCAATATTCTGCTGGTTGGGCATCCCGCCAGTGATCGAGAAAAACTCCTGCGGGTCAATTTCTGCTCGCA
The DNA here is from genome assembly GCA_902812455.1 of Chloroflexota bacterium. Next base: position 15,163 of record CADDZH010000085.1, read on the forward strand.
GCTCCTCCACTTCGGCCACCGTTCGCGCATCATTCTGCTGGATGCTCCGTCGCAGCGGCTTACCAGAGGAATCCAGCAATACCATCGCCGGGACCATGCCCGAAACACCGATACCCGCAACACGTTCAGCAGGAACGTTGTGCAGTAATTCCCGGATGGCTTCGATGGTTGTTGTCCACCAGCGCTCTGGCTCCTCCTCAGCCCAACCGGGATACGGCGAGAGCAACTTGTGAGGTCGCTCTGCCTGAGCAACCACACCACGCTCTCGTTCCAACACAACAGCTTTGAGCGCGGTTGTGCCGACATCAATACCGAGCACATATATTCCGTTCATGACTCAGTCCTCGCCCTGCTCGCGTGCGATTTGCACTTCCTCCATGAAGCGCCGCACACGCTCCGGGTCTACAGGATTCCAGGTGTAGCCATCGCATTTCAAGCCTGTCCCAACAATCACTCCATCCGCTACGGCCAGGGTAGCGCGTACCGTTTCGATCTTTACACCCGTATTGGCCAGCACAGGCGTTGAAGGAACCGCTTCTTTGGCCTCGCGAATATGCGCGAGATCGACTTCGGCCCCGGCCATCGCCCCGGAAATGAGGATTGCATCGGCCAGCGAGGAGACTACCACGCTGCGGGCTAATGCACCGATGGGTCGCTGCGCGAGTGGCCGGGCAAATTCCGGCTCGATGTTGAAGAATAGGCGAATATGATCGGCTCCAATCTGGTGGCGATAGTCCAGCGCAGCAGCAGCATCGGGGTGCCAGAGGCCCATATCACTATCGTAAACGCCAGTGAACACCTCACGTACAAAGCTGGCACGCACTGCTTGCGCCACTGCCAGCGCGGCCATTGGATCCCATAGCAGATCAACGCCATAGGGCAGCCAGATGTGTGGGCGTAGCTCGCCGATGATTGCTGCCATGGCTGCGATGGGAGCGCGATCGGTATGCAGCGGATAGGGACGATCTCCTTCGTTACAGAAGAGCAGGCCATCGACGCCGCCTTCTTGTAAGATGTCCAGGTCACGGCGCAGGGCATCCACGATTGCTCCTATGCCCCCCCTGCTGTCATAAAGTGGGCGTCCCGGCAAAGGCAGCAGGTGCATCATGGCAATGACAGGTTTGCGACGCCCGAAAAGCTTTTCCAGGACAGTTTGCTGGTCGTTACTGACGTTGGGCATGTCAAGAATCTCCCCGGCTTAGGCGAGGCGGTATAAAGGCCGCCTCGCTAGTGAATATGAACTACGCTTTGCAGGTAGTATACGCTCTACCTGGAGACTGCGGCTACTCAGGCGGGATCTCCTGGAATGCTGCTTTCAACTGGATACCCTGCCGCGCTCGTACATACCGCACAACCAGGTAGTAGATCACGCCTATGATGGGTACGGCAAAGGCTTCGATCATCGACTTTGCAGAAATTTGCCCAAAGGCCGTTGTCGTGAAAGCAACGTAGAGCACGAACGCCCAGCTCAGGAGCATGATCACGCCAACAATGGTGAGCCAGGGGACACCGGCCACCTTCGCTCGCACCATCGCCGGAGCCTCATTGAAGAGATGAGGTCGGGCGTAGGGCATGAGAATTGCCGCCAGGGCTACCGCAACAAAGGCGAGCGCCATCACCGCTATCACGTTGATCAGCAGGGCGCTCAACCCCTGGTAGATGTTCATATAGTTCAGGAACTCGATCCAGGCCGCCACAACAATGGTAGCGATGAGCGGCGTGTGCAAGCGCTCATTGACCTCCGCGACAGCAGACGGCGCTAGACGGTCAAATGACCATGCAAAGATGTTGCGCGTGGCGATGAGGAAGCCCGTAGGCGTCCACCAGAGAACAGACAGCACGAAGCAGGCCACAACAAAAACTTGCAGGAAACCTGGCAGCGACAGGAATTTCACCAGCGATGGCAGGTAGGGCGCGAATGCGAGCGGCGAATTCGATGTGTTGAAGCCGAGATAGACGAGGGAGCCAAAGTTGGAGATCCCATAGGTATTGTAGACCAGCCCGGTTGCCAGCACATAAAGGACGGCGCTGATCACCAGCGCTCCGATGATCGAGGTTATCGCCGTTCGCCGCACATTTTTGATCTCACCGGCAAAGTAGCCCGTCCACTGGAAGCCGGTAAATACCTGGAAGGCATAGATCATGGCGAAGACAGTCCCGGCCCAGTCAATTGCACCTCCAGGTGAGTAACCCGCTTTACTGGCTGCATGAGTGACCTGACTGATGGTCATGCCGCTATGCGCGTTAAAATTGGCAACGAATGCGCTGTGCCCCGTGATCGCGAGGCCAATGAACCACACCAGCATTCCCAGCCATACGATCACAAAGGTCACTGCCATATAGCGTGCCACGCGCTTTGTTCCCAGTACCATCAACACAGCAAAGGCAATGGTCAAAAGGGTAGCGATAAGGAACTGGGTCAAAGGGCTGGGATTCCATGTGAAGCCAGCAACGTAGGCCAGGCTGGGCAGCATTAACGTCATCATGGTGGTAAAGTTGAACGAGACCCAGGTGGTGAAGACGAACGTGAGGGAGAGATTGGTCAGGAAGCCAATGCCAGGCCCCAGCACGCGGCTGACCCAGACGTAATCTCCACCTGAACGCGGCATGGCTACCGTGAAGAAGAGATAGACCAGGCCGAAACAGAGCACTAAGGGGATAGAAAATAAAAAGGACAGCAATATATTGGCCCCTGGCCAGAATGTCGGCGCAAACGAAAGCACCTGTGTGATGCCTACCGGGATGAGTACGGCAGAGAAAACCAGGTTGAAGGCATCAAAAGGAGAAAGTTCGCGCACCAGCCCTGTCGCGTTGCGCACAAAGGTCGTTGGCGAGCCGGAGCCACTTACCGTAGACATGTGTTCCTCCTGATTCAATACTTAAGCAGGCATATCATACCTGTTGACCAAAAACACCTACGGATACACTACCCACGCTTTCAGCCAAAAATGAGTGCACTCATTCAACCAGTAGACATCGCCTCCTTCCAGTACAGAACGCTTTCACGCAGGTCCTCTAACACTTTGTGGTCATCCTCCTCGAAAGGATGAATAGGCTCAAGGAAAAGATAGACATCCTCGTTTCCAGGCCACTCTTGAATAGCCCTGAGCACATCTTCTGCCCGGATCATGCCTTTACTGTTATATGCCTGGGTGAACGGCCAGTGATGGTCGCCGCTGCGATCGGTCTGTTGCAGGTGAATAACCGGAGTATGCCGCCAGGGTTGCGCAAACCAGGCAAGATACTCATCGCTTGCCGTCCCGGTGTGGAGCGCGCAAGGATGGCCAATATCGAGACAGAACACAAGCGGAACGCCGCCAGGCACTTCGAGCTGGGTAAGGGCCTGTGCCTCCTCAATGCTGTGCCCTGGCTCTCGTTCCACGGCCATGTTCTCAAACAGGAGAAATCGCAAGCCTACCAGGGCGGCATAGCGCGAGAGGAGGCTGAGCCGCTCGTCCAGTTCCTGGCTAAGCGCTTTCTGGCGAGCTGTATCGGCAACATCCTGCACGCTGAAAGCCCCAAGATGGCCGCCGGTTCCCCAGGCACCTAATTGGACCGTAAAGTCGATAGCCCGCCTATACCAGCCTATGGCGGCTTTTCTCAGAGCATCATGAGGGTGAAGCAACATGCTCCAGGAATAGGCGGCCAGGCCTGTAAAAGTGCTGTGCACCAGGATGTTATACCTTGCTGCAAGATCGCGCACGGCAGCCGCATACCAGGCCAGCGCGTCCTCGTCGAGCAGCGGGTCTACCAGGTCAAGGCTGAACTGGCAACAATCAAGCCCCAAATCATGTTTGATGATGCCGAGCCACTGCTCAGGTTCAGGCCAGCGTTTTACGGCGAAGCAATTGTTGATGCCGAGATGCAGGCGTGGCATGACATTTCTCCCTTTCAGCAGATTACTAGCCGCTCACCATTTGATAGCCCTTGAGCTTCCCTTTGTTGAGGATAACCAGCGCGCCGTGCAGCACGCCCTCGCTATAATCGCTGCCAGGGTTGATACAGAGCGTGCGACCAATCTTGCACGAGGCGTGAGCTTCGTGCACATGCCCATGCAAACCCACAAGTGGCTGGTAACGTTCGATGGCAGCACGCACCGCCGTTGAGCCAACCGGTTTGAAGCGTGTCTGTCCCAGGCTGGTTTGCACTTTAAGCGAGGCATCCAGCTCTGGCGCGTCATCCAGGCCGCTCTGGAATGGAGGAACATGCAGATTCATGACAAGCGATTCAGGTCGCCTGACCTGCTTCACGAAGAGATCGATGCGCTTTGCCAGTTCATCTTCGCTGCACTCGCGCGGGGTATGCCAGGGCGTCGGATTCGACCAGCCCAGGCTGATCATCTCGCAGTACTCATCGAGCGATACCACACGCTCTTCGGGATCACAAACGAGACCGCCTTCGTGCAGCGCTTCTAACACGGCTGGTGGATCATCATTGCCGCCCATCATATAGCACCTCACGCCTGTCCCCGCAAGACGTTCGTTGGCAAGCGCAATCCATTCCAGCAATCGCTCTTTCATCAGTCGCTCAAAAAGGGGCTCGAGCCTCCCGGATGCCTGTAGTTCTTGCGGCTCTCCTTGCTGGCAGCGGTAGGTATATAGGCCCTTGTCGCCCATGCGCCTCTCAAACTCCTCTACCTCAGTTGGAGCTTTCAGCTCGATCCTGTGTCCATGCTCTTCAGCCAGGTAAATGCCGGGGCGAACCTCTTCCAGAAAAATAATGGCCTTCCCCAGAATGTCGCCCCCCATAACCAGCACATTCGCCTGATAGAATTTCGCGGCGTTCAAAAACTTGCGAAAGCAGCGATTGGACCCGTGAACATCGCTTGCGTAATAGATCGTCGTTGCCATAATTGCTCCGTATCTCCGAGGCTCAGACGGCTAACTCCTCATCCAGTGTGCTATAGCTCTCTTTCTTGGTATCAGCCCGCTCTACCAGCACCGTTTCCATACCAGAGGCGCGCAACTGTTCAATCATTTCCTGGGGAGCCTCATGGTCGGTGATCAGCGTGCTGACCATAGACGCAGGGGCCACGACGGCAGGCGCGCGAAAACCGAGTTTGCTATGGTCGGCCAGCACCATCACCTTGCGCGAGCGCTCCATCATTAAGCGATGCAGGGCAGCAGCTTCGTAGTCCAGTTCTGTCACGCCCACCACGGGGTCGATTCCTGCCGCTCCCAGGACACATATATCGGCGTAAAAGCGTTGTAATGTTGCCTCAGCAATGGGACCGGTCATGGTCAATTCATCGGCGTGCAGCTTGCCGCCAACAACAATCACGTTGATATTACGCGAGCACAGTAAGCTGGCATGCGAGAGGGAAGCCGTGATGACGAGCAAATGCGGATGGGGAGGCAAGAACTGGGCAAATTGTGAGGTAGTGGTTCCTTCGCCCAGGAAGAGCGTCTGCCCTGGCTCGATCAACTGAGCGGCACGCATGCCGATCAGGCGTTTTTGTGCAGAGAATTGTAGCGCCCGGCTGTTAAACCCCAGTTCTATGCTTTTGGTGATCTGGACAGTCGCGCCTCCATACGTCTGGCGTAAGAAGCCATCCTGCTCCAGGCGCTTAATATCACGGCGAATCGTCATCTCCGAAACGCCAAGTTCATCCGCCAGCGCCTGCGTTTCAATCGATTGGCGTTCAGCCACACGTTCTAGAATCCGCTTCCTGCGTTCACTTGCCAGCATAATGACTGCTCCTCTACTGCTCTGTCACAAGAAACAACAAATTTTAACAAAATATATTGACTATCACTGATTTCTGATGTATACTCTAGCCAATAATTTCATCCCTGTCAAGTCTCGAGCATCGGTTTTCAGCCGCTTCCAGGCGTTGCTGATTTCTGGCTGGCAGGCAGGACCTATCCGCTTTCTTCGGTGACACGGACCCGAATTGTATGGTGTCCCTGCATGGACAAAGGAGTGTGACATGGCAAAGCAGACCTCTATTTTTGTACGGCAATCCTCTGGCCTTGTACGCGAAGCCTCGGCCCTCGATGCCATGATCTTCAATGCTGTCTTCTCAGCGCCGGTAGGAGCGACGCTGGCTTTTGGCATCTTCTATGCGCTCGGCGCGTTCCCCGGCGCTGATCTTGTCCTGGCCCTGGTGATCGCCTTCGTGGTGAACATTCCTGTGTGTATCATGATGTCTATGATGGCTTCAGCCATGCCCAGGGTAGGCGGTGACTACGTCTGGATCAGCCGTATTCTCCACCCGGCTGTGGCTGTCTTTAGCAACTTTTCTGCGGCTATCTCCGCTTTGATTGGCGCGGCATTCTGGGCGCGTTCCTTCGCCGTCATAGCGGTTGGCCCCTCGCTTGCGGTGCTGGGGGCGGTCACGAACAATAGCAGTTTGATCAATGCGGGCAATGCCATGAGCGGCACGAATGCGACCGGGCAGTTGTGGACCTTCGGGCTGGGTTTGCTGCTGATCGTTATCCTGGCAGTTGCTATGTCATCTGGCACAAAAGCTTCATTCCGTGTGCAAAACACCTGTTGGATTATCGCCAGCATTGGCACATTTCTGGCCTTTATTTCTCTGCTGATCGCCTCGCGCCCACAATTTATCGCCAATTTCAACGCCTTCGCGCAGCCCTTCACGCACAACGCGAATTCCTACCAGGCCATTCAGAATGCTGCCGCAAAGGCTGGGTTCACCTTTAGCGGTACCCATCCCTTTGCTTCAACGTTGCCGGTGGTTGCTATCATTATGACGTTCATGATGTGGAACTGGTGGTCGGTGTATATTGCTGGAGAGCTGAAATCGGCTGGCAACCTGCGACGCCAACTTTCCGTCATGCTTGGCGCTCTCGTCTGGGACTCGCTCTTTATGATCATCGGCGTGCTGCTCCTGTACCATGCCGCCGGTGAGCAGTTCATTGCCAGCATCAACTATTTGACGGGTACAACCGCTTATACGCTACCGGTGCAGCCATATTACAACCTGATGGCGAGCATCGCCGCCAACAGCCCGATCTTTGCCCTGCTCATTTCCATTAGCTTCCTCTTCTGGAACTTGCCGGCGATGTTCCCCAATACGTTCATGCCTGTGCGCACCATCTTTGCCTGGTCATTTGATCGTATCCTGCCGAGCAAGCTTTCCGAAGTGAACGAGCGTACCCATGCTCCCGTACCGGCGATCATCACTGCCTCTATCATCGTCCTGGCAATTCTGATCTGGTCGGTGCTCTCCACCTCGTTCTTTACCCTGCTCTCTCTTGGGGTACTGGCCGGTGTCGTTACTATTCTGACTGTAAGTGTTGCTGCCATTGCCTTCCCATTGCGCCGTCCTGAACTCTACCGTAGTTCTCCGGCCAATATTTCGGTTGCAGGGGTACCCCTGATCGCGATTGTTGCCGTTTTATCGATAGCGGTGATGATCGCGCTTGCCTACGTGGTGCTGTCCTATCCACAACTTGGCATCATTCCGTGGCAAGGGTTTGCTTTCATGGGTTCGCTGGTGGTAGTTGGCCTGCTCATTTACTTTATCGCGCGTCTCGCCCGCTCAACCCAGGGAGTCAATCTCGACCTGATCTATCGCGAGCTGCCACCGGAATAGGGCTTTGCCAACGAGCTGGCCCATATCTCAGGAGAATTTTTTGTCTTTCCACATTCATGAGACTTCTCCAATGAGAAAGGAGTGTCATGGAAGCACCTGGTCGAACGTTGCTGCGTTTGCATGTCGAGGCAGTGTGGGGCGTGCGGCTGCCTTCCTTGCTGCTCGATGCTGTTGAGCTGTTGCCAGAGAGCTCGCAGCCCTCCTGGAAACTGTGTGCCGCAGAGCAGGCATCGGGCCGTGTGTCTATCTGGAGACCAGATGTATCCCCTATAGAACGGGAAGCACTGCGCCTGAAAGTAAGCAAAGCCCT
>CADDZH010000086.1 GCA_902812455.1 Chloroflexota bacterium
GCAGCACACCTGTAAATATCAGTGAGGGCAGCGTGATGAAGCTCCCGCCTCCTGCCACAGAGTTGAGCGTCCCGCCGAGTATGGCGGCGATAAAAAGCAGGGCCATCTGTACAAACGTCATAAATAATCTCCTATTGACATCCTCGTATACTTGTAGTAATATACATGCTGTCAAGAGAAACCGCCTGTATGTGCAGGTGAACTGGTGACAATAGCGAAGAGGGTACACCCGTTCCCATCCCGAACACGGAAGTTAAGCTCTTCTGCTCCGATGATACTGCGGGGGCAGCCCCGTGGGAAACTAGGACGTCGCCATTTCACCTGCCCACACGGGCGGTTTTATAGTGCAGCAAAACTACCTCTTGTAGATATGCGCACAATACGCTATACTTGCCATAGACACGGGCAGGAACATATCCAGAAGCAGTATCTCTGGCTTTTGGGACGCCTCATACCGGCTAGCCGCCGGCGTTCCTTGTCCATGCAGGGCTATGCAGGTATCGAGCACGTCTCCTGCATGTATCTTTGATAGATTGTATGATAATGTTTTGATTGAAAGGTAGTAGTTCGCGTGAACATGACCATAGATGTTGCGCGCCGGATTTTAGAAGCGAGTAAGCAACGCGCCAGAGAGTTACGTAGCCCCGTTAGTATTGCCATCGTTGATGCGGGAGGGCACCTGGTGCTTTTTGAGCGCATGATGTCCCCCTATGGCTGGGCGACCGGGAATATCAGCATTGCCAAAGCAAACACTGCCGTGATGTTCAACCAGTCCACGGATGCTGTCGCGCAATGGGGGGCTGCTATCCCCGGCTTTGCATCGAGCCTGGCTACGATGACGAACGGGAATTTTATCATGGCGGCAGGAGGCTGGCCTATTCGTATGGGCGGAGCCACGATCGGCGGCATTGGAGTTAGCGGGGGCAATGCGCCGGGAAGAGATGACGAAATTGCTCGCGCCGGCCTGGCAGCATTGGAGGCGATGGCACCACAGCCATCCCCACAGGCTGCACAACCTCAAGCGCAGCCTCCCCAGTCGCCATCACCGGTCGAGGCCCAGCAGCAGCGACATTCGGCGCCATATATGGCGCCAACTCCCTCCTATCCTGCCATGCAGGCGCCAAACAGTAATTCGGGCTTCCAGCAGCCATCATCCCAGGCGCAGAACGGACCGGAGCAAATAACGGGCACACATTACCTGGCCACTGACGAGCAACAGGGAGGCAATCCGTATGGTAGCGACGAGCCTTTTAATCAATATAATGATAATCCTTCAGGAGGCCAATCATGACCCAGGGGCCTGGTAATCGCTCCTACTCAACCCATAAACGTTCCAATCGTGGTGGACGCAACAAACCAACCCTCGTAACCACGCCCGTCTCTGAAAACACGGAAATGGCCGGCGAGCAGGCAGCCGAGGATACTCCTTCTCCTGTTGAAGAGAGCGCTGCCGCAGAGCAAGTACAGGCTTCGCCGGCACCACCCGCGCCCTCTTCGCGGAGGTTGCCTCGCTTCTTCTCACATGTAGGCAAGAGCTCTCAGGCGCAGGAGGTTGACGAGACAGAAGCAGCACAGGCGCGATTAGCTCGCGCCACACGTAGCAAGACCACGCCTGCTAAAGCAGCAGCCAGCGAAACGACGACAGAGGACGAGAGCAGACAGGAGCAAAAGGCAACCACTAGAAAGGAGCCAGCACGGGCCGGAGCGCCTTCTCGACCTGCTTCCCAGAGCGCTTTTAAGACAAAATACATTATTGGTATGGGCATCTACCTGATTGGAGCGCAGTTGATCGGCACGTATGAGCACAATTTCTTTGTGGCAAATCACCTGGACAGCCTGCTCGCCAAGTTTAGTGTGTTCGGGTTGCCAATGGTCATCTATACATCGACGCTGGTATTCCTGCTCACGCTCATTGTGCTGCTAGTGATCCTGGCACGGCTTGACCTGATCCCCCGCAGCTTCGGCGCACTGGCTGGCCAGCCTCCACAGCAGAACAGGCGCGGTGGCTCGAATAGGCAGAATTCGAGCGACACTGGGCGCACGCAGCAGCCAACAATGAGGCAGGGCGTGAAGGGTGCGGATGATGACCTTTACCAGCAGTACCGCGCCAATCAACGCAAAGGACGCAAGAAATAGTCTATACAGTACTTACGGGATCGATATCTATCGACCAGTTGGGTGCATCGATAACCCGCAGGAGCGGGTGCAGGTCGGGGCCGCGCACAATCATCTGCCAGTGATACTTGCCGCGAAGCCGCTCCATCAATGCCGGGGCCGGACCAACAACATCCGTATCTAGCAGCCCCAGCCGGGCAATCCAGTCATCCACTTGCTCGCGCAGCAGCAGGGCCTCGTTCTGCGCACGCCGCCGGTTCTCATGGCTATATGTAAATTTAGCAAACTGGCGAAAGGGAGGGTAGCCGTAGCGCTGCCGGGCAGCGATCTCTGCCGCGTAAAATTCATGGTAGTCGTGCCGCGAGGCAGTATCGATGCAGAAATGCTGTGGGTTGAAGGTCTGGATAATAACCCGGCCTGCCTCTTTTCCGCGTCCCGCTCTGCCTGCCACCTGTGTCAGTAACGTAAAGGCTCGCTCAGCAGCCGCGAAGTCGGGCAGGTTGAGAGCGATATCCGCCGAGACGACGCCCACCAGCGTTACCCCTGGAAGATCAAGTCCCTTCGCAATCATCTGCGTCCCTACCAGGATATCGGCCTCACGATTTGCGAAACGATCGAGTATCTGCCCGTGAGCGCGATGAGTGCTGGCTGTATCGCGATCCCAGCGCAGTAACCGAGCCTGGGGGAACATGCGCTGGATGGTTGCTACAACCTTTTCCGTGCCTAACCCAAAATAGCGTATGCCCTCGCTCTGGCACTGTGGGCAGGTATGCAGCACTTTGCCCGTTCGATTGCAGTAGTGGCAGAGCAAAATTCGCTCGGTGGCATGGTATGTCAAAGGCATATCGCAGCGATCGCACATAGCGACGTACCCGCACTCACGGCAGAGAACGCAACTGGCCGCGCCACGCCTGTTTAGAAAGAGGATAGCCTGCTGGCCTGCCTGCAAAACCTGCTCGAGTTCTTTCTGCAAGCGGCGGCTGATGATGCTGGTATTGCCTGCGTGCAGCTCATTGCGCAGGTCAATCACCTCGACAGGCGGAAGCTCCGCCCCGATACGATGCGGCAACTCGAGCAGGCAGTATATCCCTTGCTCGGCGCGATAATACGACTCAATCGATGGAGTGGCGCTGCCCAGCACCACCGGGATATGGAGGATGCGCCCCAGGGTAATCGCGGCTTCCCTGGCGTGATAGGTCGGCCTCATCTCGCTTTGCTTGTAGGCAGGCTCGTGCTCTTCATCCAGGATAATGATCCCCAGGTCTGGCAAGGGCGAAAAGAGGGCAGAGCGAGCGCCAATGACAACATCGACTTCACCCGCACGAATGCGCCTCCATTCGTCATAGCGCTCCCCCACGTACAGGTCACCATGAATAATGGCTACACGCCCCGGAAAGCGGCCCGCGAAACGCTCTATGGCCTGGCTTGTAAGCGCGATCTCCGGTACCAGTACAATAGCTCGTTTCCCCTGGGCGATGATCTCCGCTAGAGCCTGGAGATAAACCTCGGTTTTACCGCTGCCCGTCACGCCATGAAGGAGTATGGGCTTCTCTGGCTGGCCAGCATGGAGCAAGATCTGCTCCACAACGTATTGCTGTTCGGAAGTCAGTGTCAAGGGTTCGGCAGGCGGGAAGACACGACCCAGCATGGGATCGTGCTGTACCTCAACTTCTTCGATGGCGATGATCCCCTGGCGTACCAGTTCCTGCAATTGAGCCTTGTTCAGCTTACTGGCTTTGCAGAGCCTGGTAGGAGTCCATAGAAAGCGATCCCCAGGCTTAAACAGCCCCTGCTCCAGCAGGTCGATAGCTGCCAGTTGTCGTTGTGCCAGCAACGTCTCGCGATCTTGTGGCTCGAGCTGGAGCGCTTGTGCCGTCTCAGCGATGGCCCAGGGGTCTGGCTGGTGTTTCATGGGGCGGCGCCGTACATTGTCAGAAGCCATAGTAATGGAGGCAGGCTCAGCCAGATGCTCCTGTATCTTTTCCTCGATTCCCTGCCGCCAGGCCACCAGCGCTTCCCCCTGGGCGATCAGCCGCACGACGCGCTTCATGCGTTTTTTTGCACGCGGCTCTGCTAGTTGTGGTTTGCGTTCGATCAGCCCGCTGGCGAACGCCTCCCGCAGGAGTTCTTTCGCTCGTTTAGGCCCAAGCATCTGTTTCACACGCTCAACGTCTAGCTCCCCATCTGCAAGGAGTAAGCCGATCAGCGCCTGCACGCGCAGGGATGCCGGCTGCTGCGCCGTTGCTCCCTCTTGCGGTATATCTCTCACTAACCGCAACACTGCCTGCGAGCGCTGCATCAGGCCAGGAGGCAGCATGCGCAAGGCGACCTGGGCCAGCGGTGTGACATAGTATTCGGCCATCCACTCGGCTAGCGCTCGTTGATGTGGCAGCAGTGCCGGCTGCGGGTCCAGAATAGCGGAGATTGGCCGCAGCGCCAGCAAACCTTCGTCACTTCCAGCAGATCGCTGGGGGTAGGAGCGATCCTTGCGCTCATCCTCGTTGTGCTCGTCATTTACCTCGATGTGCCACACAATGCCCTCGACCAGGCGCTCTCCATAAGGGACTGCTACTAGCTGGCCCTCGCGTAGCTTGCTATGTAGTTCTTCTGGAACACTATAGGTGAGCAGCGCATTCTCGCTGCTCCATTTTGCGGCTGAGGTCAAAACGCTGGCAAGCACATTAGCGCCTCCCAAATTCCCGTTCTAAGGCAGGCAGGCTAAAATGTACCATCGTTGGCCGGCCATGACAACAGCTAAACGGAGCGCTTGTTTGCTCCAGTTGTTCAACCATCTCACGCATCTCGCTTACCGTCAGGAAATAGTTGGCCTTGATCGCTGCCTTACAGGCGATATTGGCCAGCGCGTGCTCTTCCCACGTCTCGGTATGCCCCAGATACTCCGGCACCGTCAGATCTACCAGCAACTCGCGCAGCGAGCGCGCATTCATCTGCTTGACCAGGACATTGGGCACGGCATGGACAACCAGCTTGTTCCCATCCAGAATCTCCAGGCTAAAGCCGATATGCGCGAGCCGGGCTGAGCAATCTTCTATGGCCTCCAATTCGCCTGGAGCCAGTTCCAGTTGTACAGGCGTGAGGAGCATTTGCGAGATGGGCGACTGCGCTTTTAGTGCGGCCACCATCCTTTCTAGCAGAATCCGCTCATGGGCAGCGTGCTGGTCGACCAGGTACATGCCATCCGGCCCCTCGGCCACGATATAGCTCTGGGCGAGCTGCCCGATCACCCGTAATGGAGGCAGTTTCCTGGTGCTCTCTGAGCTGGCCTCGAGCCTGGCCCCCACAAGGGGGGCCACTACATTACCGGCCAGTTCAGGAGATGTGCTGGAAAGATTATCTTCATTGGGCGGCTTACCTGCTTCTTCCTCTGTGTCCCTGCGCACATGGCTTTGCCACAGTCTGGCAAGCAGGGGTGGCTTTGTGCCGCTCTCCTCTTCTGTCACCGTTAGCCAGGGATTATCCGGAGGGATAGGAGAAGAGTTTCCCTGGCCCCATGAAGGCATTTCGGGTGCTTCCAGCAGGGCCTTGCGCACAGCACGCAAGACGGCAGCGTAGACGCGGCGCTCTTTGAGGAAGCGAATCTCCGTCTTTGCAGGATGTACGTTGACATCGAGCAGCGAGGGATCGAGCGAGATGTTGACAACCGCGATGGGATGCCGACCGCTAAGCAGCAATGAGTGGTACGCTTCCTCGACGGCAGTTGTGAGCATGCGGCTGTGGACCCAGCGCCGGTTGACGAAGAATGAGATATACTGCCGTGTGCTTTTGTAGCAGGTTGGACGACTGGTATAGCCGCTGACAACGGGCCGCTCCGGGTCGTCATCGTTTCCATCCAGGCTGCTGATCGCTACCATCTGCTCGGCAACCGGCAAGCCGTATACCTCGACCAGGGTGCTGAACAATTGCCCGTTGCCAGGCGTAGAGAAAATCTGGCGCCCTTCGCTTGACACACTGAAGCGAATTTCTGGATAGGCCAGAGCGTACTGTTCCAGCATGTGCAGGCAGTGGCTGATCTCGGTGTTGCGGCTCTTCAAGAATTTTCGCCGTGCCGGCACCGCACTAAAGAGATTGCGCACAGTTACCGTCGTGCCTTCCGGTGAAGCTGCCGCGCTCATCTCCGAAATATCCCCGTTAGCGGCATGAACTTGAGCCGCCTGCGCCGCTCCCCTGGCGTGGCTGAGCAATGTGACCTCGGCAACAGCAGCAATGCTCGCCAGGGCCTCACCGCGAAAGCCCAGCGTATGGATATGCTCCAGGTCATCGATCTGCGATACTTTGCTGGTGGTGTGTCGCGAGAGGGCCAGCCGGAGCTCATCAGCCGGTATACCACAGCCATTATCGGTCACGCGAATAAGTTGTAGCCCGCCCTCTATCAAATCGACGCGGATGTGGGTCGCTCCCGCGTCAATGCTATTCTCTATAAGCTCTTTGACGACCGATGCTGGCCGCTCAACGACTTCTCCTGCCGCAATTTTCGCCGCGACATCGGGCGCAAGCTGGCGTATTGGCATATGGCTGGCGCTCCAAACCTGGATAAAAAATATTCCCTCTACCTATAAGTAAGAACGATTGTTCATAATGGATTATAACAGATTGTGGGCTGCTGAGTAAATGTTATTCCTCCAGGCGGCGCTCAGCAATTAACTCATCTGCTAATGAGCCATCTTCAGGTATATAGCGACGAATCAGTTCCTGGGCGCGCTTGATTGCCTGTTGCTGAGTAAAGATGCGCACCTCTCCATTTTCCAGGCTTAATATCACCTCATCTCCGGTATGTAACCCAAGAGCCTGGAGATATTCTGCTGGAATTGCTATTTTGCCGCCTTCGGTGATTGTTGTTTTAACCGGTTCCATAGGTTACTCCTCGTTTAAGCGATAAATTGGCGCTGGACGGGATCAGTTGGGACAAGGAGCCGATAAATCGGCACTGGCCGCGATAAATCGGGCCCTACAGAGCCGTGATCGGATGATGGTATCAATGTCCAGAATCGGCTCCTGCTATCATACAGCCTGTATAGGTGCCACGAAAAAAATACGGTAATTACCTGATGCGTTCGGGAAAAATTTGCTATAGTATAACATGGAAGAAGAATTCCATCGTTGCATCGATTAATTTCAATAGAAGGAACCATACATGCACAACGTTGCAACTTGCATACCAACACGAGAAACCGAGGAGGTTGTGTCTATCGCGGAGGCCTGCCTCGGTGGACTGCGTGGTCGCTCTGCGCTTCTGATTGGGCCGGAAGAAGAGCGCTGCCCTTACATGCTATTATTGCAGCGAGCAGGAATGAAGTACATTTACCAGGAAGATACGCCTGGCAATGCTGCTGCTATCATTCCTCATGTGCAATTGTTGATCAGTATGCCTGGTTTTCCGGCCAATAACCTGCCCGTACCAGTATTAACGGCGGCAACTATAGCGCAAGGATGTATAGGGCGACGCGCGCCTCTCCTTATCTTCGATTTATCTCCGTCTACCCCTTCTGTTGAGGAATTAGCCGGCCTGCTGCCTGCTGTTTGCCTCTATACCCCCGGCGACCTGCGTCACATTCTCTCGAAGGCGCAGGCCAATATGTACTGAGTCCTCTTTTGTGGTATACTCTGTGTGACAAGAATGATAACAAATGAATCCTCCACCAGTATGGCCAGGATACAGGCCGATGAATCGGCGATGGGCGCGATCAATCGGCCCCTACGACCTGTTGGTGGATGATTGTGTTCATGTGCATTATCATGCCCAGCTATAGAGGATTTGATGGAAGTCATTAAAATTTCTCCCCGTGGCTATTGTTATGGTGTAGTTGATGCCTTGCAAATGGCGCGGCAGGCAGCTAAAGATCCCAATATTCCGCGCCCGATCTACATTATCGGGCAAATCGTACACAATCGTCATGCCATAGAAGAATTGACGGGCATTGGAGTGATCACCCTGGATGGGCCAGATAGAGCAACCATCCTGGAACAGGTGAAGGAAGGCACGGCCATCTTCACTGCTCACGGCGTCTCCCCACTTGTAAAGCAACGGGCGCGAGAGCGAGGCCTGCATTGTATCGATGCAACCTGCCCGGATGTGACCAGAACCCACGATCTTGTCCGCGACCTGGTGGCAAACGGCTACTATATCCTCTATATTTGCAAGAAGGGGCATCCTGAGCCAGAAGGGGTGCTCGGAGAAGTGCCCGGGCACATTAGCCTGATCGAGGATGAGGCTGATGTGGATGCGCTGGAGCTGGCACCTGCTCAGCAGGAAAAACTGGCTATTGCAACTCAGACAACGCTTTCCCAATGGGACACAAGGCGGGTCATCCAGTACATTAAAGAGCGCTATCCACACGTGGAAGTACACATTGACATTTGCGCTGCGACACAAACACGCCAGGAAGCGGTAGCTAGCCAGGCCAAGGGAGCGGATTTAACCATCGTCGTTGGCGACCCTCGCAGTAACAACACGAACCGCCTCGTCCAGGTCTCCGAAGAACTTGCCCGCGTTCCCGCCATTCGCATTGAGGACCTATCACAGTTGAAGCCAGAATGGTTGAAGGGCAAAAAGCGCGTCGCAGTTACCGCCGGCGCATCGACCCCCAGCCAGTTGACCAGGGAAGTTATCCGCTATCTTGAACAATATGAGCCGCAGGAATAAAGAGGGCCTGGAACCAGTATTTCGTAAAGCGGTATGAAGGTGTAGTGTATGCAGACGTTGAGACAAGAGCTGGCAAAATGCGAACCTCAACAAGCCGAAGAGATTTATCATTTATGGGGCATGGATGGCCTGAGTGAGAAGGAGCGCAAAAAACGCGAGGATATCCTCCTAAAGCATGTGAAAGAACCTGTGGCAGCCCGTTTTGTATGGGAGTATCTATCTCCAGATGAGCGCCAGATATTGTATCGCATTGTAGGAACTTCGGCGCGCAGCGGGGCAAGGCGCGATATTACACTCAAAAAGTCTCTCCTCTCAGAAAAACGCTTTGAAGCCGTTGTTGCCTCTCTCGAGCGCCATCTTCTCTTATGGGAAGATACAGTCAAAATACGCTCTGAGCGCTATAATTCGGCAAGCAGGCGTATGATCACCACCGTCGAAGATGTAGACCTGCTACACCCCTATATGGAGAGCGCCGATGCTCTCTACCAGGCAGGGAAAGAGCTGTTCTCCGAGAAGTCCGATCGATCGCAAATGACGCTCGATAAGATACTGACCTCCTTCTATCACGGCGACCTGAATGTCGCTGCGCGTCACTATGACATACAACAAAACTACTACCACTACTACTCGAATGCGGAACTGCGCACAGCCATCAAGGACGAGCTCATGCTGCCGGAAGGGGCTTTTGAGATACTCCAGCAGCTTGATCCTTCGCTTCACACGCTCTTCAAGTGGCTCTGCGAACAGGGCGGCAGGGTGAGTATCAAAGCATTGCGCAAGCACACAGGCTATGCTGATGCAGCCCTTTTCAATGCGCTGCATACCTTTGAAGAGTTCGCTATTGCCTTCGATACCTTCTCCCAGGGAGAACGTGTGCTCTTTGTACCAGCAGATGTTTTCGAGAACCTGAAGAAAGCTGTCACACTGGCACTTCCTGAACCATCGCACGCTGGCCTGGTGCAGCCTGGCGAGCCGCCGCAAGCCATACGTGAAGGCGCAACTCCTCTGCTGTATGACCTCGCCAGCGTTGTAGGTTCCATTTACCAGCAAGCAATAGAGCCAACGCAGGCCGGGAAAGTGCCCAAGCGCATCGCCTCCAAGATCCAGCCGTTGATGCATGGCAAACCCCGCATCAGGTATATGAATGAGGGCGACGAGTATATGGAGATGGTGTTTCATATCGCTGAGGAACTGGGGATTATCCATGTCTCCAGGCCCGCACTCGAAGGCATCAAGCCGCGCTACGAGCCTGGCCCTGCTCTCGAACAGTGGTCAAAGCTGGATATGGTCGAGCAGGCGAGGCGCGTGCTCCAGTGCTGGACGAAGAGCTTTCGCTGGATCGATATTCTGGGAGTAAACTTCCGGCAGACAGACCCGTATTACTGGAATCCAGTTGCAGGCCGTGGCGCTATACTTGAATTCTTGAAGGAGTGTGTGCCTGGACAATGGTATACTGTCTCATCCCTGCTGGACACCATCTGGGACAAGAATCCCAACGTGCTGCGCCCAACCCAATATCGCATGCCCTCTTCTGAGCGACGCAAGTCTGCCTCGATGCATGTCAAGTGGAATAGCTGCGAAGGTGAGCTGTTTACAGGCCTGCTCAATTCCTCGCTGTATGAGATGGGCATTGTTGCTCTTGGCTACCAGCAGCCTGAACTGCCCAATGCCGATCACCCGAAAAATCCCGATGCCTTCATGATTACTGAACTTGGCGCGGCTGTCCTGTCTTCAGACAAAGCTTCTCATGCTGTACACTCCCAGGAGGGTGGCAAGCGTTCACTGGTATTGCAGCCCAACTTCGAGTTGTTGCTCCTGCACCCCGATATGCCCACCCTGTACAGCCTCTTGCCCTTTGCCCAGATCAACCAGATGGATATCGTGAGCCGCCTGACACTCTCCCGCAACTCGGTCTTGCGTGGCGTCGAGGCAGGCCACGATGTAGAGGAAATCCTCAAGGTTTTAGAGGAACACAGCCAGAAGGAGATACCGCAAAACGTGGCCTATACGCTGCGCGATTGGGTGAAAGCCTATAGGGATACCAGAATCTCACAGGTCTTCTTGCTTGAAGTCTCCAGTGAAGCCATAGCGGATGAAGTGTGCGCCTCTCCCAAAATGCAACGTTTTGGCCTGCGCAAGCTTGCGCCCCGGGTGCTGGTTGCAAACAACAGCGTCAACCTGCAAGAACTGCGGCACGCCCTGGAAAAAGAAGGCATTGTCGTGCGCGTGAGCGACGATATCATCACGCGGCAAAATCGCTACGAGATTGCTACCGCTGGCAGGCTTCGATAATTTGCAGAGCCTGCTGGCGGGCATCCAGTTGGATAAGCGTCACCATTTGCTGGAAGATCACGTGGCGAAGCAGATTACGGCGGAATATTAGCTCGTTCCTCACCTCTTCTGGCAGTTGCAAGGTCTCCTGCTCGTCTGCCAGGCGTTGATCGATCTTGCGCAACTTTAAGCCAAAGAAAGCCAAACGTAATAGTTCAAAGCGCTGCCTTTGCTCCTGCGACTCCAGAGCGCTGCCTGTGGGAAATGCCGTAATATCAACTGGGGGCTCCTGTAGAAGATTGCGCGTTGCATCTCTACTCGTGCTTGTTGCCATGATGCCTTCTCCTTTGCCTGCCACTTCCCTGCTTGCTACTGTCGAAATATCCATGCCAGGCATTCTACCAGAAGCAAGCAGAGGCTGTATGGAGAACAGGTAAGGATATGGTTGAGAAACAAGCAAGCGGCGTTAACGATCCATAACACATCTGAGCAGATCGTACAAAACGGGAAAAACCTACTGATTGCCCATAGAGGGCGATGGTGGCCGGTAACGAAGAATCGCCCCTACCCTCATTTCCTTACCTATTATTATAGATGCTATGCCGCTCCATGTGTACGGTTATCATCGTTTACTAATGCCAACTCGTTATTAATAGTAAGAGGCCTCCTGCGACAATGCACTAGCTACTTTGCTAGCTATGCATTCCGCTGCAAACGAGTAAAGTAAGGCCGCTATCCCAAATGGCATTCTCCCCTGGTATTCTCTGTTGGGTCTTGAGGAATGTCATCGATCGATTCATCTGGTTGATAATCCGGCTCGAGTTCTCGGATGGCACGCTCAACGCGAGCATACTTTTGTTCGAGCCAATCCAAATAGTGCTGGACCCGCTCTCTCACTTCACCGTCCTCTGCCTGATCATACCATTGCCTTAGACGATAGTTCCTAAGATATTCACCATGCTGCTCGGTGTGAAGATGGGTCAACAGCTCTGGGAGCGTACTCTTATCACTCTCGATCAAGCCAAGCCTCTCAAAGCTCCCATTTCCATTATCAAGCATGAGCTCGTATGTGTTTGTCGGGAGTTCCCGGTCATCGCTGTAGACCTCAAAGCGTTTAAGCTGAAATCGCCCATATTCTTTGACTGTGGGGCCAGTTTGTGAACGCAAGGAATGAAGCACAACCCGTTTGCTGACCAGTTCACCGGCGCTGTTGTATAACTCAGCTTCAACAGGCCCCTTCATCTGCTCTCCGGTCAGGAAGAGCACCACGCCATCTTCAACGCTATCCTCCACTACTTTTCCGTCTGCACTGATTAGCCGTACCCGCGTGATATTGGAGCTCCGGTCAATGACTTTTCCACCGGCCCACAACCCCCAGGAAGAGTCCTCCCAACCGAATCCACCCACCATATTCAGCCAGGGCTTGTCGCTATCCCATGCTCTTCTTAAAGAAGGCTGTCCATCAATCTCCAGAAGAAAGCTCGTTGCGCCAGAAATATGCTCTTTTTCACGCCTCGTGGCAAAATAGATACCTGTGTGCTGCTGCCCGGTCTCGGTTTCATAGCTCACCGCGTACAGGTGGTGATGAGGAATGCTGCGTTCTTTAAGGAAGCGGATGGTACCAGCTTTAGCTCTAGAGCTGATAAGCTGCTCGATAATATCCTGTTTCGGATCACGCTGGCTCATACGCTGGCTCCTGGCAGCTTCATCTAGGTCTTATACCGGACGTATTTTGATCTCTTTCTGCTAAGTGTAGTAAACTTCTTCAGAGAGCATATCATATGAGGAGCCATTCTCAAAGGAGCTATCCTTAAAGAGACCAACTTTACTCAAGCAGACCTTACTAATGTGAAGAACTGAACAGCTTAGCCGCTTTGTCAAATGAGAAAAGGCAGGTGCTAGTGTGTAATATTAGTCCATTACTACTCGCACTAGCACCTGCGTTTAATTGATCAGGAAACACCCCAGAGAAGCAAATTCCCTGTTTGGGCATCAAACACCTCAACGCCTGCATCAAAAGTAGCCGGAAGTGTCTGCCCAGGAGGAACAGAAACATACTTTGGATAAAATGGTCCACGCAATTCTACATAACAGACCATTGCATTATCTGGAAGGCCAATCGGCTCCCCTCCCATCAGTGCCTGCGCATCTTTAGTGGTTATAAACCTGATGCTTACAATGGTGGGTGGAGCACCCGAAACAGTTGGGCCAGCAGAAAAGGAATGGATGAGGTAATATCGCCTTACATCCGCTGCAGTAAATGCAGGTGTACCATGCCTCGTAGGAGTGATTGCTGGCACTCCACGAGAAGGCATCAGTTTATTATGCTTAGGAAATGGCCTATCACGCATAGCACTCTGTCTCGTATCACGAAGTTATAGCGGTGCGCATGGCAAACTGGCACTTGATCATCTTATGTAGTTACAGTAAAACCAGCCTTCACTCTGGCTGATGCCACGCAGGAAATGCAACTTGCTTACCCACCAGCACACCGGAACGATCATACAGCTCAGCTTCGATTGGCCTTTGCATTTCCCGCTCTGTCAGGAACAGGACAAAACCATACTCAACGTGGTCCTCTAACACCTGCCCATTGCTACTGATTAGCCGCACCCGTGCCATACCAAAGCCGTGGTCGATGACTCGTCCCCCGGCATAAAACGGTGTGCCCTCTTTCCCCCAAAAGCCTCCTAGCTGCACCCAGGGCTGGCTCGTATCCCGCTCCGCTTTCGTTAGAGCATGTCCTTCCGTCTCACTCCAATAATCCCTGAGTTGCCAGAGACCGGCCTCATCCTGTTTCACAAAGCAGATACCCATTCGCTGCTGTCCCGTTTCGGCTTCATATGCGACCAGGTACAACTGGTAATGGGGAATGCTGCGTTCTTTGAGGAAGCGTATGGCAGAGGCTCTGGCAATCTCGCCTTCCTGCCGCATGACTTGCACATGAGTTTCTGGCGGATTGCTCAGAAATTCGATGATGGCCTGCTTTGCATCCTGGTACATCATGTGCTTTCTCGTGGCTCCTTCACATTGCCCCCGATGGCTGGTCGTACCTGTACCTGGAGATAGGTGCTCTCCTCATTCCCACACTGCTCGCAGGCTATCCCGATGGCACCAAGACGATATTTCATCATAGAGCCTGCGTGCATCCTGATGCCTACGGAGTTGTCCGCCTTATTGCGGGTGTAAATCGTTTCCTCACCACACTCATCGCAGATCTTCTTTACAATAACAGTACAAGTGTTCATAGCGTTTCCTCCTGTCGTATGGCCTCAGCAGTACTGCTCACAGCTCAATAAGAGTCTCCTCTGTCGTCTCTACTTCTGTTAACAAGGCATTCTTCAATTATACGCCGATGCTGTAAATAGCCTCGCCAGCCCATCCTTGAAAGGGCTATTTTCGATAGCTTCAAGCAGGTACAACCAGTCATCCTTGGACAGTTGGTCGATGATTGGCCCTTGTTTCCCATCATAATCACCGTAGATGGACGTTCGCCACTGAATTTACAGCTTCTGAGGGAAGTATACCTGATGGGGCGCGGATCGGCTAGACGATGACAAGGGCGATTCTCATCCTTCACGTCTATCTCTTATGAGACCATTCCAAAGCTGGGGCAAACTGGCTGCTTGATACAAATGTCATTCGCTTGCCGTTGGAACGAACCAATAAATGACTCATTTTAGTAAGCGTTCAGTTTGCCCCAAGAGTAAGTGCTGATATAAGCCCTAGCTTCCAAACGAGCATTGAGTACCTGATTCGTAGTCGCATGAGATTGCTTGTCCGCCCGCGTTCTGATTGTTTGGCGGTATCTGCCAGTACATTTGAGGCGGGTTAAATGCTGTTAAGAAGTCGACAGGCCTAAACTGAAAGTGGAATTTGCCACTACTATCTACGTACTGCGATTGATCTTCATATACGCCCCACACTTCGTGCCCAGTGACTTCGTCAGTTATTTGTTCTTGATAGCCCATTGAAGCGAACGAATGGGCTACACCGCTAGCGTAGGGGATATAGACAGTGTGGTGGTCGCCAGAATAGCCCCAAATTTGTACCAGCATACCGCCACCATTAGACACATATGGGTTAATCTGCAGCGCCATTGGCAGATTCGCGTCATCGTTCGGCATAGGCCAACAAGAAGGTGACTCAACATCGCCAGAGGTCGTAGTCCAGAAAACGAAGAAGTACGCAGCCTTGGACCCACCGCCGAGATTGCATAACCCTGTAGCTGGCTGGTCAATTTCTTCGCCGGCATGGATATTAGAATTAATATCTGCGCCGCCTTTCCCTCCCCATACAGCTAGGAATCTCTGAAGGGTAGCGTCGTTTGTGTTAAAATGTACACCTATCTGATAGCTCTTGCGCTATCTTTTGACTGAGTACATCGCTCTCACCATTCAGGCCGCTTTTCAGCAATGCCGGCAGTATTTAGCGGCGGAAACTATTGAAGCGAGGGTAATACCGATGAGTTGTGATAATAGGTTATGCACTATACCCTCTGTTTCTCAAAAAGTAGCAAGATGAAGGAAGTCAGAGCCATCGTTGGTGAAATGGAATGGCAAAACCCTGACCTCATGATTTCCTTCTTTACAAGAAGTCTCACACACGCTACACTAGAGGTATGCGGTAACTTCCGCTCATGGCGCTCTGTCGAAGGGACCACACTTTTCCAGAGCGTCGTGCCTTTTTATGTATCCGAAACTTTTATCCGAAACTCAAAAACGCACTACAAAAAACAGCTTTCTCAGAATATCTCTCAATACACCTCCTTTCGTCGTTACAAGCAACGCTCAGTTTCTTTCCTTCTATCTAGAACACATTATCTAGATATCTGTGAGTAAGAGTACCCGATCAACAGCCGCTTGTCATGCGCTTTGACCGTATTTTTTCTGCGGTTGATTACGAATTTTTCTCGCTCTTTTCTACGGCTTAAACCGTATTTAGCGCGAGAAATCCTCAAGAGGAGAGAAGAGGCCGGCGGAATAAGCTGCCAGGAGCGCATCATGCTCATTGTGCACGCCTAATTTCTCATAAATATGCTCGAGATGCTTGCCCACGGTCTTGCGCGTGATGCTTAACTCCCTGGCAATGGCTTCTTGATCATACCGGTGATAGAGAAGCGCGAGGACTTCTTGTTCCCGTTTCGTGAAAAGCTTCTGCGCTTGATAGCCGGACTGTTGAGATTGCCCTTGCAAGAAAGCAGAAATTTCGAGCGTGTACAGGGTAGAGCCACAGATGCGGGCTAAGAGTTGCGCAACAGGGAGGGGCAGCGCTGAACTCGCCGGTTGTGTTGGATTTGATGTGACATATAATGTTCCATACACATGGGCACGGAATTGAACAGGGAAGCTGGCGCTTGATGCAGTCAGAGAGGATAGTGCTGGTTTCTGGGAACGCAGAAGAAGCTGAGCGCGTTTCTGTGTGGCTAGCGCAACTTCCTGGCAAAAACGCTCAGCGACACCTTGTGCCTGCCCGCACAGCATTTCAGCAACCTGGGAGAGGTGCAGAAAAAGCTGCACGTAGTCCAGGAATGGCCCCTGTTGCTGTGGCGGGTCCTCCATAAGGCTGCCTCCATGAAAAGCCAGCTTGTTCACTATCTTACTAGAACACTAGTTCTAGTTATCTTCTTGGAGAGGCCGTGTAAAGGCTGCTGGACTTTCGGGGCAGAGATGATATCTCTGAAAGACAGGGGGAAATCATGGTGATTCCCCATCTAGGGCGGGCGATGGCCAGCATCGCCCCTACCCTCACTTTGGTCCAACAAGCGTGTGGCGAATCAGCATTAAATGGGTGAGCGGGCCGAGTCCGCCGGGGACAGGCGTCAAAAACGAGGCCACTTCTTTCACACTGGCAAAATCGACATCGCCCACAACTTTCCCGTCGAGGGTATTGATACCGGCATCGAGCACAACTGCTCCAGGTTTTACCATATCCCCGGTAATGGTGGCAGGGCGTCCCATGCTCAGTACCAGGATATCGGCATCGCGAGTAATGCTGGCTAGGTCCTGGGTATAGGAATGGCAGATCGTGATTGTAGCATCTAAGCCCAGCAGGACAAGCGCAATGGGCTTGCCCCCAATGTTGCTGCGGCCAACGATCACTGCATTACGACCGGCAACTGGAATACCCGCGTCCTGCAGCACTGCGCGAACGGCATCTGCTGTAGAGGGGATGAAACTTGGGAAGCCCTGCAAAAGGTTGCCCGCGTTGCGCGAACCGAGTCCATCGACATCCTTCTCAGGCAGCAGGACATCGGTGACAACCCGCTGGCGGATGTGTGCCGGTAGCGGGAGGATGAGTACCACGCCATCGGTGTTGGGATCGTTGTTGAGGAGAGCTACTTCGGCTCGTAGCTCATCCTCTTCGATCTCGAAGGGATAGGCAAATGTTGCGCACCCCAGGCCAATAGTGCGGCAGGAGCGCACAAGCTGCCGGCTATACACCTCGGCAGCGCTATCGTGCCCGGCTATCAATTGGGCCAGCATTGCCGGGCGCTGGTGGCGCTGGCGAAACTGCGCCGCCTCTCTGCGCAGTTCAGCAGTGATGCGCGTAACGAGCGGTTTACTATCATAGACGATAGCCGGCATACATTACCTTCCAGTTCAAGATTGTTTTGTTCATCATACCATAGGTGAATAGCCATTACGTACCATTTTTCTGTTCTAGAGAGGACTCTTATGGCCGCCGAAAGTTTATTTGATAGAGTTTCAGAGTTTAGCGAGGACAGAGAGGCGCGAGGGCATAAGGCGAGGCAGAGGAGAAGGTACTTTAGTACCAAAAAAAGAGCCTGAGAACAAGATTTGTAGTACCCTAGTTTTAACTAGACCAGATCGGTTTAGTTCAGTTCATGGGGCAAGAGGTTGTATCCTCCCATAGTATGAACAAGTAAGAAAGTGAACCTTTCATGCCTGGGAACAGACAAGCCTTCAATACAGCGATGAATGCAGCCGATCGTTATCGCTGGGATGGTCGTTGGACAGAAGCTGCGCAGGAGTACCAGCGAGCGCTAGCGGAGTTCCCAGACGATGCGATGGCGCGAAGCGGGCTAGGGTTCTGCTACATGCAAACAAAGCAGTGGCAGCAAGCGCTTGAGCAGTATGAATATGCTTTGAAGCGCGATCCTAGCAATGTCATTGCTTTGAGCAAGACGGCCGAACTTTATGGCATCCTCAACCGGCGCGAAGAAGCTTACAAAGCCTATCTTCACCTGTCGGATCTCTACTCTCAGGCTGGCCAGGGAGCGCGCGCTGAGGCTGCGTGGCAGAAGGCCGTGCAGTTGTCTCCGGGCGATCCGGTGCCGCATGAGCGCCTCGCGGCGTACTACTTTGGAAAAAAGGATATTGCGCTCATGATTCAAGAGCGGCTGGCTGCTGCTCAGGGGTATCTCCAGCGCCATGATATGGCGGCGGCCCGCATGCAATGTGAAGAGGTGCTACGGGCAGACCCTACGAATGCGCAGGCTCAGCAGGCACTTTCGTTTATCATGGGGCAGATACAGCAGGCAAGCCCTTCCACACAAGGAACGGGCTTCGCGCCTTCATCAATAGCGGGTTCGATGGCGGTGACAGGAACCCCATCTGGTCCGCTAGCTTTCATACATAGCCCAGGAGCGGAAATAGCAACGCCGGGCAACAACAGCGGAGGTAATACTGGCAATATGGGTAATGCGGGTAATTTTAGTAGTGTGGGCAATCCTGGCTCAACTTTCCCTACAGCAGGCGTGGCGGGCGGCATGGAACCTACCCCCCGTAGGCGAATTACTGCTAGTCAGGTCACAGGTGTCTTGAGACAGGCTCAAATGTTTCAAACGCAAGGTC
Organism: Chloroflexota bacterium; assembly: GCA_902812455.1. Next base: position 18,865 of record CADDZH010000086.1, read on the forward strand.
GTTTTAACGATGCGATCGACCTGTGCGAGCAAATTCTCGAGAGCGGCTTTGATCGACCGGATGCACGCTATTTTCTCGGCTGGCTTTATCAGGAACAACAGCGCTGGGATGAGGCTATTCGCCAGTTCCAGGCTCTGCTCAATGATCCGGATTACGCCCTCTCTTGTTATTACGCTTTAGGGCAGTGCTATCGTGCGCGTGGCGACTTGCGTACTGCTTCGGTTCACTTCGATGAGGCAGTTGACCGTGTGAATCTGGATGCCCTGACTATTGAAGAATCCGATCAACTGGTACAGCTTTGCCAGGAAGCGGCTGAGGCTCATCGTTTGTTAGGCGAGCAGGAGCAGGCTTTAACCGTCTATAATGCTTTGCTAGGCTTCCTGCGCAGCAGAGGATGGGATGATAAAGTGGCGCAGGTGGAGTTTGCGCTGCGGCAACTGCAGAATACACCACTTCCCGCCAGGCCGGTTACGCCTTCCCCGCTGCCCCCACAGATGCAGGCCACGCAGGTGATCATGTCTGAGCAGGGGACGATGACCCCTTCACAGCCGGCTGTGCAGGATGAGGCAACTATGATGCTGAATGTGCCCGATATGCCATCGAATATGGCACCTGCGACGCCTGCATCAGCGCAGTTACCGGCCTCTCCACCAGCTACGCCGGACAATAACCATGCAGTTGGTGAACTTCCAGACTGGTTAACAGGCATTCTCAGCGATGTCGATAAGAGCCAGGCTGCCAGCAAGCAGGGAGGAGCAGGAGCAACTGCCCAGCCATCACCTCAACAAGAGGAAGCCAGGCGCTCTGCAAATGAGCAAACCGCCGCACCTGAACAGAGCTTTTCCGCAGCCCCGCCACCTGCATCTTCATCCTGGTTAACTGAAGGTGCAAAACCTGGCGATGCCACTCACATTACCCAGCCAGGCGCACAGCAGCCTGACGTTCCAGCAGCACCTGCTCAGCTCTCTCCGGCAGGCGCGCCTGCCGCTGACCAGGCTCAGGCCTCACCAGAAGCGCCGGCTGCCGCAAACGACGTGAAAGAACTAAGCCCCATTATACCGGTTTCACCTGCGAAGAGTGGAAAGGATGGAGCCGAGGAACTGTTGAGCCAGATCGCAGGCTCCGGTACGCAGGCGAAGGACGAGGCATTGAAGCAGGTTGCCGAAGCTGTCCTTGCCAGCACCGCTTCGCTTCCCGAAAACTTGCGCCTGCAGGTTGCAGAGTCCATGCAGGATATCCAGAAATATATCAATCATGGCTTGCTCACCCCTGCAATGGAGGAGTGCCTGCGCGTGATCGATATGGCCCCGCAGTACCTGGATGTACACCAGGTGCTAAGCGAGATTTATGTCCGCCAGGGCAAAATCGAGCAGGCTATTACCAAATACGCTATCCTGGTCGATACCTATACTGCAAATGGCCGTATCGATGATGCCATTGCCACCTGTCGCCGTATACTGCAATTAGAGCCAAACAATCTGACGTACCGCGTGCGCCTGATCAACTTGCTGGCTTCTCAAGGGAACAAAGAAGAGTTATTGCGCGAGCGCACGCTGGCCGCAGAGTCTTACCTGCGCCTCGGCTATATGGATCGCGCCCTGACCGAGCTTGAGCAAGCTTTGCAGGAAAGCCCAACAAGCGTTTCCACCCGCCTCAACTATGCCCTGGCTTTGCAGAAGCTGGGACGCACGCAGCAAGCGGTGGCCGAGTACCAGCGGGTGCTGCAGGTCGATCCTCGCAACATTACAGCGTTGGTGCGCTGGCATATGGCCATGATTACCACGCTGGGAACGGCCCGCGCTACGGCGCTTGAAGTGCTTTCTCGCATTCGCTGGCAGCTACGTGGCGAGGGGCAACGAAATTATGGCGTGGTGGCACGCGAGTATATGCAGGTCGCCGAAATCTATCCCAATAATGCCGATGTGCACTTTGCCCTTGGGCAGGTTCACCAGCAAGCAGGCAATTTCGACAAGGCTATCGAGTCCTATGAACTCGCTATACGCGATAGCGCCGTCGAGGTAATGGCCCGCGTGAGCGCTGCCCATTGCTTCCTGATGCAGGGCAGGCCTGAAGCAGCCATCCAGCAATTGGAGCAGGCCCTGCAGAAGATACGCCGCGCGCCCGCTGGCTCTCTCGATCCCGCTACCTGGGCTGCCCGCCCTCGTGAAGAGGGTGAAGAGCACCAGGCTCCGGAAGTCGAAATATCCTTACTACTTGCCAAAGCCTATGAGCGTACAGGCAAGAAGGAGCAGATGCAGGCCATCCTGCGCCAGGTGAAGCAGATGACCACCGCTCAAGATGAAGTTACCTCTGCCCTGGCAGAAATCTCTGCCCGGCAAGGAGATATCGAGAGCGCGCTGCAAGAATATAGCGACCTTGTGCGTCACTATCGAGAAAAACGACAGGCAGAAAATGCCCTCAGCGTCTTGCATGAGATGGTTCGCCTGGCCCCTCAAGACCCGCGTGCCCATGATGAGCTTGCGGATATCTATATCAATCGCGGTCTTCTGGAAGAGGGCATCGCGGAACTACGTGTCCTGGCCGACATCTACCAGCGCCGCAACCAGCCAGATCAAGCTGCTGCCACCTTCGAGCGTATTGGGAATGTCTACGCCGAGATGGGCGACAATGAGGAAGCCCTGGCCAACTTGCAGCGGGCTGTTGACCTCAACCCCAACTCAATGGAGCTGTTGCGAGAATTTGTTGGGTTCTGCTTACAGTTGGGCCGCACCAGCGAAGCTGCGCAGTACCAGGCTGTGATTGCACGCCACTACTTCGAGACCCAGCAGGTCAAGGAAGCTGTTGCCGCACTGCAACAGTGGATCACCATCGACCGCAATAACTACGAGGCTTACGACATGCTTGGCCAGACCTATCAATCGGTCGGCGAGTATGAACAGGCGAGCCGCGTCTACAGGAACCTGGCCAAAGTGAATCCCAATAATCCACTTGCCAAGGAGCGGCTGGCGGCGTTGCAGGAGTTACGCACGACAAAATAATATCTTCGTCCATGTCATGCTGAGCGAGTGCAGCCCAATCCTGAACGTAGTGAAGGATTCTGTTCGATGGGCAGCGGATGTTTCGCTTCGCTCAACATGACATGCGACGAATCAGATCCTTCGCTTCGCTCAGGATGACATGATGTGATCGTTCAGGCTCTCAAAGATTATTCTTCACAAATGCCGCTTGATGTCTAGCATGCGCCTGTATGCTGCGTACAGCAATGGCCGGTACGCAAGATCGTGGGTTTCCAGCGAGCGCACGGCAAAGCCGCCAAAGCCGCGCTTGAAGACGTACACACCCCAGAGCTCCTGGCCCTCTTCTAACACATCGGGAATGCCGCGAAAATTGTAGTACCAGCAGCCATGAGATTTGGCCCACTGAATGCCATGCCATTGCAAGAGGTGGTTGGGCATGAGGTTGCGGTATTCGTTAGCCGAAGCCCCATACATGTACCAGCTCCAGCGGCCAAAGCGCAGCACGATGATCCCGGCTATTGGCTCGCCCTCGTACTCTGCCAGCAAGAGCGCGGCCCGCTCTCCTTCGCTGTACAAACGCATCACATCCTCGTAATGAGCCTTACTGTGAATGAAGAACCGGTCGCGCTCGCTTGTTACCTGGTAGAGACGGTAGAATGTGTCAATATCCGCCTCACCCTGGCCCTGCCGGACTGTTACCCCTTTACGCGCAGCCAGCCGCACGTTGTAGCGCCATTTCTCCTTCATGCCCGCCAGCAAAGCTTTTTCCTCGGGCCGGATATCCAGTACCCATTCATGACGGATATGGCTGGCATAGGGGTTGGGACGAAAGCCACGCTTCTGGAGCGCAGTCAGCCATCTGACATCTCCATCAGGCGCGCCCGGTTCCACTTTCAGCATGACTGCCCCGCATTTGGTGGCCTCTGCTTTGACATAATTCAAGAGAATGGTCATTGCAGGAGAATCGGGGTCGTCAATGATGGGGCCTCGCGGCGCATAAAAATAGGGCTGCCGCAGCACGGGGAGCGGAGAGACAAAGGTGAGCATAGCCGCGCAGAGCTTCCCCTGCCCGTCCACAACTCCTACGCGCAGGACGGCATCGACCCCTATATG
>CADDZH010000087.1 GCA_902812455.1 Chloroflexota bacterium
GCAAGATAGCTGAGCTAGAAGCTGAACTTGGGATCACACCGCGAACCTATGGAACCTGCCACAAATGCTATAAGCCCCTGCAATTGGGTGCAGAGTTCTGTGTCTATTGTGGAGAAAGAGTGACACCCCGACCGCGCGTCTGCCCAGCATGTTTTGCCACTGCTTTGCCGGATGCCCACTGGTGCCCTGAATGCGGCGCACAACTTGAACAAGACGACCTGGCCGCCTGAGGTATTAATCGATTTATAGCGCGATCCAATAGCGCAGTTTCTTGACAGGTGAGCCTTCCTCTTCGACGGCATTCTCAAATACGCCGCCATTGTACTCGATGATCTTTTTTGAGCCAATATTGTCTTCGTCGCAGGTGATCAGCACGCGATGTAGCCCGCGCTCCCTGGCCTTCTCCAGCCCCAGGCGCAGGATCTCCTTGCCGTAGCCTCGCCTTCTCTTTGATGGCCTGATCTGGTAGCCGATATGCCCCGCAATGCGGTAGAGGTAGTCGTTCAATTCGTGCCGCAGGTTGAGAATGCCAATGAACTCGCCGTCATCGATGAGCCAGAACTGGCTGTTTGGCACGCGATCTGGCGGGATTTGCGACCTGTCTTCCTGGTTGCGCAAGAACTGGATGAAGCCATCGAAATCCTTTGAAACACTCTTGAAGTCATAAAACAGCAGCATGCCGTCAGCGTGAAACTCTTTCAGGCCTTCGAGGAAGCTTTTTTTGTATTGCTTAGATGGTCGCGATAGAAAGAGCATCATTCGTCCTTTTATTACCGGCTTTTTCTTTCATAGAGGATATTATATATCAGGTACATTGTCATCAAAAATAGGCAGGGAATAAGCAGGAGGTAGCCATGCCAGAAACATCACATATTATCGTCAGGCTTGATAGCGGCTGGCGGTTCATCGTCGGACCAGACACGGAGCATGCTGTAGCGCTCGATGGCAATCATCTGACGGGTTTCAGTCCAATGGAGATGCTGCTGGGTTGCCTGGCAAGCTGCTCTGGCATCAGTGTGCTCTCCATTCTAGAGAAGAAACGTGAGCATGTCATGCGCTACGAGGTACATGTGCGGGGGACGCGGGCTGCAGAGCACCCCAAAGTGTTTACGGATATCACCCTCGAGCATATCATTACCGGGCACCAGGTGAAGCCTGCCTCGGTTGAGCGGGCCATTGAACTGGCCGAGACGCGCTACTGTGGCGTGAGCGTCATGCTGAGCAAGGCGACAAAGTTGACCAACACGTACAGGATCATTGAAGGCAATTAAATTTCGCCAATGCTTTGAAATTAATCGCCAAAAATATTGACAAATTTTATTTTCGATGGTATATATTCATCATGACGTTGGTAAAAAACACCAATGCGGTGAAAGAACGGTATGAGGGCAATTGCTGCTCGGAGCGAAGGAAGTTGAGGAAATCACATGTGTCATAACATCCATATGCTTGAGAGCGAAATTGAAGAGCATATTCGGGGTAGGCAGCGCGATGGAGACCGGCAACGGATGATGCTGGAGCTGAGTCGAAACCGTCGTGGCGTAGGAAAAGTTCTTGTTGGAGGCCTGGGAGCACAACTGGTGGCGCTGGGCCTGTGGATGGAGCGCATAGGACAGCACCCGCAAGCAGTTGTCGCTCATGAATAGATAGCTTAAGGAGTACATGCATGTATCCATTGATTACGAGAGACCCTGTGAGTGGCGGTGAGCTTATCGTGACACGGCTGGAATGCCCGGAGAGCGGCATTGTGATCGAAGGGCAGTTCAGCCTGGGGTGGATTGGCCGCCTGACACGCGAGCAACTCGATTTTGTTGAGATGCTGGTGAAGTACCGGGGCAATATCCAGAGGCTGGCGGCTGAGATGAATATTGCCTACAACACGGCGCGTAGCCGCCTGGACGAGATCGTTACGGCGCTGGGTGGCGCTCCCGAAAATGATGGGCGCGTTGATCGCCGGGCCATTCTCGATAGGCTTGCCGCTAAGGAAATTACTGTCGAAGAAGCTATGCGGCTCATGAAAGGATAATGCGATGGCAGCCTCAACCAATGAGCGCAACCACATCCTGCAACTGATTGAAGCGGGCAAGCTATCAGCGGAGCAGGCGGGGCAGCTCCTCGATAGTATGGAGTTAGAGCATAGTCGTCCCGTAGAGCGCAATAAAAATCGCCTGGTGCGGGTGCGTGTGACAAACCTGGCGAGTGGCCGCCAGAAAATCAACGTGACCATTCCCGCCAGCCTCATTAACGTCGGCCTACGCCTTGCCACGCGCCTGGCGCCTCAGATAAGGGACAGCGCCCTGGAAGACTTGCTGCGAGCCGTCGAGCGTGGCTCAACCGGGCGCTTACTTGACATACAGGACCTGGAAGAAGGCGAGCGAGTAGAGATTTTTACCGAATAGCATAGAAAGATGGAGGATTTCATGTCTCAGCAAACATTTTCTGTTGGCCCCACCCCACGAGTGGTGATTACGCAGGTACAGGGCGACCTGCATGTGCGTGCCTGGAAAGAGCAATCTATTAGCGTTGAGACGGATGGCAGTGTGGACGGGCTTAACCAGGAAGGCAACACGCTGACCATTGTCGATTGCGATAGCGATCTGACACTGCAGGTGCCAGAAGATGCTGGCATCAAAGCGAACAACGTAGATGGGGACGTGAGCATCGAAGGCGTGCGGCGCGTTGAGCTAGAGAATGCGGCAGGTGATGTCGAGCTGAAGAATATCTCCGGCGATGCAGGGCTGGAGAACATCGGGGAGGCGGTCGATATCACGAATCTTGGCGGCGACCTGAAGGTGACGAACACCCCTGCTTTACAGGTGCGCCATAGTGTGGGGGGTGACGCATGGCTTAAGGATATTGCAACTGTAAAGATCGAGACCATCGGGGGGGACTTGTCGATCCGGGGATCGGAGACGGTGCTTGTGAATACAGTTGGCGGCGACCTGGATGCCGAAGAGGTAGGAGCAACGTTACGTTGTGGCGTTGTTGGCGGTGATGCCAAGTTGCAGAGCAGTACACATGCTGAGGCGATACTGGGGGACATCGGTGGAGATTTTTCGGTGACAGGCGCGGAGAATGTACAGATTGGCAATATTGGTGGGGATGGCGAGGTGCGAGACGTGCAGGGTGATGTCGAGATGGGTTATACAGGAGGAGATGCCAGCGTGAGTGGCGTTGGCGGTAATCTGCAAGTTGGCAGCGTTGGCGGAGATGCGACATTGAGGGGCTTGCAGGGGAATACAGAGGTTGGCGGCGTTGGCGGAGACCTGTCGTTGCAGGCAGCTTTTCCGCCCGGTAGTTCTACTCGTGTGAACGTTGGCGGAGATGCGAGCATTGTGCTGCCGGATAATCCGAACCTGAGCATTCGCGCCAGCGTTGGCGGCGATATCAGCGGGAGATCAATTATTGCCAGCCGCAGCGGCAACCTGGTGAACCTGGTCTATGGTGATGGCGCCGCCCACCTCGAATTGAACGTAGGCGGAGACCTGTCCCTACGGGGAGGCGGCAACCCACGCAGCTCAAGTAGTCTGGGCGGTTCATGGGGTGATTGGGGTCGCGAATTTGGGCGCGAGATGGCGAATATGGGCCGCGAACTGAGCAGGCTGGGGCAGGATCTGAGCCGTGAAATAGCGGCTGCTTTTAGCGAAGCTGGCTGGTCGCGGGGATCTGGCGTGGCTGATGATGTTGCCCGCAAGGCCGAGGAGCGAGCGCGTCGCGCCCGGCAAAAGGCTGAGGAGGCAGCGCGTAAGGCCAATGAACGGGCTGCGCGTATCAATATCCGTCTCAACGATCGCGAGTGGCGCATGGACCCGGAGCGATTAGACCGTATTCGAGAGCAGGCTCGTCGCGCTGCCGAGGAGGGAGTTGCCGGCGCGTGGGAAGCGGTAGAGCGGGCGATGGGCAATCTCGGCGTGCCGAAGCCTCCTGCCCCGCGCCAAGCACCCAGGGCACCAGAGCAGCCATTTGCTCCTGCAACGCCGCAGCCGCCAGCTCCACCTGAGCCTCCTGTTTCTGGGGTGTCCGCACCCACGGCAGAATCTCAGTCTGTTGAGCAGGCCGGTGATGGAAAAGCATCCGGTACTCCAGCAGGCAGCCTTGATCTAGAGCGAGAACGCGAAGCCATCCTGCGCATGATTGCCGAGGGGCGCGTGACTCCCGAAGAGGGCGATATGTTGCTGGAAGCATTGGGAGGCTAGCTTAAGGCGGACGCTCCAGGCATGTCATGCTGTAGGGGCAGGGCTTGTCCCTGCCCTGAGCCCTAGCCCTGAGCGCATGAGCCGAAGCAATGTCATCCTGAGCGAAGCGAAGGACCTAACGCGCGTGAAGGGGAAGGGGAAGCATCCGATGCTTATCGACAGAGATCCTTCGCGGAGTTGACCCTGAGTGAAGCGAATGGGCTCAGCATGACATGGGTATTCAGGCCACCATTGAAAGAGATCGGCGCAAGAGGCGCTTGGCGCGCTGGAAGTAAGTCTTAGCCGTTGATTCTGGTATCTCGAGGGTATGCCCAATCTCTGAGAAGCTCATCTGGCCAGCATAGCGCAGCAGCACAATCGTGCGAAACTTAGGCGGGAGCGCTTGTATCGCTCGCTGGAGATATTGCTGCAGGTCGTGTTGCTCGGCCAGTTCTTCTGGTAGAGGGCCATCGTCGGGAATGATAGCGAGTGGTGATAATTCTTCATCGCCATTCGCACTCTCCAATTCAGAAAAGTAAATTGCGCGTCTCTTGCGAAGCTCATCTATGCAGCGATTCTTTGCGGTACGAAACAGCCAGGACTTGAGAGGTTTTCCTGTATAGAGGGTAGGCAAGGAGAGATAGAGCTGGAGAAATACCTGCTGCAAGATATCACAGGCGGAGTCGTATTCATGGAAGAAGTGATAGATGAAATTGAAAAGCGGAGTGCTATAACGACGAACCAGGCTCTCGAATGCCTGCTGATCGCCGGTTAATGCCTGCTGTACCAGTTCGCTATCTGAGATATTCAGGTTCTGTACGGCTGAATGTCCTTGTGTTTGCATGAGAAGCAACCTCATTTTTCTTTTCTCCGGATCAAATATACTGGAATGTACCGGCTGGAAAATTTCCAGTTTTCCAAAGAAAATTGGAATTTATCCCCTCTTTAGCGCACACGATTATGGGCGGGAAAAAGTGTCAACGCCCACAGGTATCTCTCCACCAAAAATGTGTACAGCAAGCATAGGAGAGGCTTCACGTTGCTAAATAATTGCCTGGCTCCCCTGAATGTTTGCATTAAAATATCCGAACGCTCTAGCCTTTCTATTCCAGAGGCTAGTAGATTTCTATAGAATATATTATACTTTATATGAGAGGCGGATGCGAGTGAGGATATTTCATGGGTCTGCATCCTTTGGGGTGATTGTCGAGAGAGGGCCGATCAATCGGGTTCCACGATCAATCGGGAACCTACAGTTCACCCCAAAGGGGGAGAGGATATTTCAGCGCCCAGAAAGGGGGGACTTACAATGGAGCAGGATGAGACAGAAACAATTATGATTGTTGAGGATGATTGTGATACTGGCCAGTTCATTGTAGAAGCCATTTTACAGGAGACCGGTTACCACCCATTGCTTCTCAATAATGGCTTTCTTGCTTTGAAGGTTGCCCAGTACAGGAAACCGGCGCTATTCATCATCGATTATTATCTTCCCAAGATGAACGGATTAGTACTCTATGAACGGCTGCACGCCTGTAAAATCCTGGAGGATGTCCCATGCCTCATCATCAGCGCTGCTCCCCTCAAAGAACTCGAAGAAGTGATGCAGCGGGGGAAGCTGGCATTACTCAGTAAGCCCTTTGAATTGCAGCAGTTTCTTGATCTCATCGAGCGCCTCATTGCAGGTTCTCGTGGTAACTCTTGTGCGCTGGCTTAAGAATTGTCCCCTTCCCTGAAACGCATCGATCTGTATTGACGTGGTATAGTAGGAGCAGGGCTTGCTTTACAAGGGTAGCTTTTTGGTGAGCGAGGAGCGACGAGGATCAATTCGTTTTAAGGAAGGGAGCAGAAAATGCCTGGGCATGATATTATCGTTGTTGGGGCTTCTGCCGGTGGGGTAGAAGCGCTTGTCGCGCTGACCCGCAATTTACCGCGCGATCTGCCTGCTGCCGTATTTGTCGTGCTCCATATACCGGCCCAGAGCCCGAGCCTGCTCCCGGAGATCCTGCAACACGCCGGGCCCCTCAAGGCCAGTCATCCCCAGGATGGAGAAGAGATCCAGCATGGACATATCTACATTGCGCCGCCAGACTTACATATACTGATGGAGGATGGAAAGATTCGCCTGGTGCATGGCCCCAAGGAGAACCGTCACCGGCCGGCTATCGATCCCCTGTTTCGTTCGGCGGCTGTGGCGTATGGCCCTCGCGTAGTAGGAGTAATCCTCTCTGGTTCGTTGGATGACGGAACTGCCGGGCTACTGGCGATCAAACGGCAGGGCGGGATAGCTGTCATACAGAACCCAAAAGAGGCTCTTTATGCCAGCATGCCGCTTCATGCCAAGGCAAACGTTGCTGTAGATTATATCTTGCCCGTATCTGAGATTGGCCCGCTCCTGGGCAGTCTTGCCTGGGAGCAGGTGAAGGAAGAAGGTGGGTTGCGCGTGTCAGAAGACCTTGAGAAAGAAGTAAAGGCAACGGAACTTGATACAAATATGATGATTACGCCTCAGCTTGATGGCACACCCTCACCTTTCTCCTGTCCAGAGTGCGGGGGTGTTTTATGGGAACTTCGCGAAGGAGGCCTAGTGCGATTCCGCTGCCGCGTCGGCCACGTCTTTTCTGCCGAAAGCGTCTTAGCAGGCCAGGACGAAGCCCTAGAAGAAGCGCTGTGGGTTGCCCTGAAAACGCTGGAGGAGAACGTCGATCTTTCGCAAAGAATGGCAAGGCATGCACAGGAACGCGGGCAGCAGTGGTTAGCAAAGCGCTATGAAAAGAAATTGGCGGATGCGAAACAACATATCGCTCTCCTCAGGCGAGTGTTAGCCAAGGGAGAGATACATATCGACAGCGAAGCAGGTGAAAAGGAGGGGTAGGCATAAAGTTCTAGGGCAGAGGAGGCCAGCGGAGTTCCGCCCCTACCCTCGTGTCAATCCGATGGAGGGTAGGGGCGATGCTAGCCTTCGCACTGGCTCTAGGACTTGACAAACTGGACGTAAAGGAATATAGTTGAACCGGGTAGAAATAGATGCCGGGCTTCCCCTGCTCTAGTGGCCTCCCCTCTATATTTATTTGATGTGCTGATTCTTCTTCTAGAGAGGAAAAGGGGGTGCTTGATAGTGGAAGAACATGTATCTACACCTCGTAGCCTCGTTGTAGTGGGCTCTTCAGCCGGAGGAGTCGAGGCTCTCTCGATCCTGGTCAAAAGCTTACCGCAGGATTTCCCTGCTCCGATTGTACTGGCCCAGCATCTTGACCCCAACAGGCCGAGTACCCTGGATGCGATTCTCCAGCGGGGCTCCAGTCTACCTGTTCATGTCGTGAATGACCGTACCGTCCTGCAACCGGGCACTATTTATGTTGTACCCGCAAACCGGCATGTGGCTATTTATGATGGTCATGTCGAAGTGATGGGAGACCATGCGAGGCGACCCAGACCTTCGATTGACCTGTTGTTCTCAACGGCTGCAGAAATATTTGGCGAACACCTGATCGCTGTGATCCTGACAGGTTCCGGCTCTGATGGGGCTGCCGGGGCAGTGGATGTGAAAAACGCCGGGGGAACTGTGATTGTCCAGAGTCCTGAGAGCGCGCGTTATCCATCCATGCCGCTGGCTCTTCCTCCGACTGTCATTGATTTTGAAGTCGATATGGAGCGTATCGGCCCATTGCTTCAGGAACTGCTTGCCGGCACCAGTCTTGCGCCTGCAGAGGAAAAAACCGAGGATGTGCTGCGAAGCATTCTTGAGCTAGTGAGCCGCCAGGCGAGTATCGATTTCAGCCATTACAAGCCTTCGACCATTCTGCGGCGCATCGGTCGTCGCATGACCATTACGCACTGCCGCACGATGCGGGATTACCTCGAATTTCTGAGGTCCTATCCTGAGGAAGTTGGAGAGCTGGTGAAATCCTTCCTCATCAACGTGACCCAGTTCTTCCGCGATCCCGAAGCCTTTACCTACCTCAGAGATGAGATCTTGCCGAAATTGATTGCCAGAGGACGCTCACGCGATCGCATCTTGCGTTTCTGGGCGGCAGGATGCGCTACCGGTGAGGAGGCTTATTCGCTTGCCATGCTGGTTACCGACCTGCTGGGAGCAGAACTACCGGAGTGGAGCGTCAAAATTTTTGCCACCGACCTGGATGAAGCAGCGGTTGCTTTTGCCAAGAGAGGGCTATATACTGCAAGCTTGCTGAAAGGGTTGCCGGCAGACTATGTTGAGCGCTTCTTTGAGCGCACCGATCATGCCTACCGTATTTCAAAAACACTCCGTCAAATGGTCATCTTCGGACAGCAGGATTTAAGCCGTAGCGCTCCCTTTCCGCACATCGATCTGATATTATGCCGCAATGTGCTGATCTATTTCACCCCGGAACTTCAGGATTACGTCCTCAACCAGTTTGCCTTCTCCCTGGCCCCTGATGGCTACCTGTTCCTGGGCAAAGCCGAGACGGTACGCCCTTCACAATCATATTATGAGCTTGTCAACAAGCAGTGGAAAGTCTACCGGTGCATTGGGAGCCCTTTGCATGCTATGCAAAGCCCGCCACAGGCTCTCGAGGTGAGCAAGTCGCGTTACGAGCGCCAGGCGAACAACCGCCTTCCTCGCCTGGGTGGAAAATTGGCTGTTGAGCAGGAGATTCCTGCACCAACATTCGATATGGGGCAATTGCAGCGCTTCAATGAATTGTTCCTGCGTTTCCTGCCGGTCGGTATCCTCGTCATTGATCGCAACTATCATATTTTGACGGCCAATGGCACAGCGCGCCGGGTGTTGGGGCTGCGAGATATGGCCACTGGACAGGATTTCTTGCACGCAGTTCACGGCATTCCGTACACCGAAGTACGGTCCGCTATCGATACAGTCTTCCGCGAGCGCAATACGGTCACGCTGCCAGAAGTCGAGCTTGATATAGCAACGGGAGGGAGCGGGCGTTTCCTTTTGCTCTCCATAGCACCCATGCAGTTAGAGGCAGGTGCGCCAGAGCTGGCTGCCATCAGCGTACACGATGTCACGGAACAGGTGCAGACCAGGCGGCAATTAGAGGCGACGCAGGCTGAACAGGCCCACCTGATGAATGAACTGAGCACTGCCAACAAGCGCTTAAACGAAGTGAACAAAGAGCTGCTGGATGCCAACGAGGAACTACAGGTTGCTAACGAGGAGCTTGTGCTCACACACGAGGAACTGCAGGCCAGCATCGAAGAATTTGAAACCACGAACGAGGAATTGCAGGCCACCAATGAGGAACTGGAGACCAACAACGAGGAATTGCAGGCCACCAACGAAGAGCTGGAAACCACTAACGAGGAACTGAGAGCGCGCACGAGCGAATTGCAAGAATTGACGACAACGCTGGAAAGCGAACGCAAGCGGCTCAACGAGATGGTTGAGCTTTCGCCTTTCTACATTATGGTTCTGCGTGGCCCCAACCTGCTGATCGAGGCCTTTAACCGCCGCTATGCCGGGCTGCTGGAGGATCGGAATGTGCAGGGCCGCCCGCTCGAAGTGGTTTTTGAGCTGTTCTGGAGATCAGGCATTCCTATTGTGCGCATGGCTCACGAAGTCTACGAGAAGGATGTTGTGCGAGTGACGCCCAGAATACTCACACGCATACAGCAGGCCTCGGGTGAGACGACAGAAAGCTATTTTGTGTATACGCTTGTCCCTTCTCATGATGCCAATGGGAAGGTATCCGGCGTCATTATCTATGCCGTGGATGAGACGGCACAACGTGCTAACGAGGCCGAAGAAGAGCGTGGACAGCTCAGGCTCATCTTTGCGAATGCCAGGGGTACGGCGCTGGCTCTTTATAATGCGCATACGGCAGAATTGATGATGGCCAGCCCCTACTACCTGGATACGGTTGCCAGGCTATGGAGATTGGATCGCAATAGCCTGGTTGGCCGCAAATGGCAAGATATTAATGTGATCGAGTCGACTCAAGAGCTACATCCTGTGTGGGATAGCGTTCTGAAGAACCGTACTGCCCTGCATGTGCCAGAAGTGCATTTCAAGGTACTTGAGGATAGCCAGGAACGAGAAATCGTATGGGATTACAACATCATGCCGATTTTCAGCAGGGAGAGACCAGGAGAGATAAACTATATTCTTGTTTCGGCGGTCGATATTACGAGACAAACCCAGGCGCGGCGCGAAATGGAGCGCCTGAATCGCCTCAAAGACGACTTCACATCTATGGCCAGCCACGAGCTGCGTACGCCGCTCACCTCTATCAAGGGAAATGCTGAACTCTTGCAACGCCAATTAGAGCACTTGAGCGAAGCAGAGAAGCAAAAATCGGAGTTTAAACGGGAGCAGGAGATCATCCAGAGGATTATTCATCAAGCAACTCGACTGGATACCATGCTTAATGAAATGATGGATCTTACGCGCTTGCAAAGCGAGCAGCTTGAACTGCATCCCACGGAGAATCTGGACATCGTTGATGTGGTACGGCGGGTGGTTGAGAATCAAGAGGCCGTATCCCAGCGTGAAATCAGGCTAGAAACGAAGCAAGATAGCTTACGGACCACAGGCGATGAAGCTCGCCTGGAACAGGTACTATCTAATTTGATTAGCAATGCCATCAAGTATAGCCCGGCTGATAGGCCGGTGACGGTCGCTGTTGACCGGGCAGATAGCGAGGCGATTATCTCCGTGCGAGATGAGGGCTCTGGCATCAGCAAAGAGGAGCAAGCCCATATTTTTGAGCGGTACTACCGGGCACATAGCGACGAAGATGGGACGGTGCAGGGATTAGGCCTGGGCCTGTACATTGCGCACGAGATTGTTGAGAGGATGGGTGGGCGCATGTGGCTGGAAAGCCAGCCTGGGAAGGGCAGCACGTTCTATTTTTCGCTGCCGCTGCAAAGTTAAGGTTTAACGGCGCGATGGTGAGGATTGACGAAATAACTCGCCAATCGACTGTAGGGGCCGATTTATCGTGCCCACTGCCGATTGATCGGCCAAAAGCAATCACTCACAATACTCCGCTTAATTTGTTAACATTCATAATCGGCCCCTACAGTTTTCCTCCGAGGGATTTGTTTATGTTCATAATCGGGTTCCACGATAAATCGGGAATCTACGATAATATGGGGAATTTGCTCCAGTCTCCTTCCTTCTGGACCAGGAAGAAGAGCGATTGGAGTTGGAGCAGGCCACATTTGAGGGTGTCTAAGAGCACCTGCGAGGAAGAGAGGTGTTCAGGGACAACCTGCATGCGCTCCTCGAGGATGGCAATACAGCGCTGGTAAGCGCGCACCAGGTAGCCTGGCTCTCGCCCTTGCCTGGTGTGGGTCGCCTCTGCCCAGATGAGAGCAGCATGGAAGTATTTATTGGCCTGGGTATAGCAGTAATCGGCAAACTCCGGTGTTTCCGCAGCTCGCCCAAACTCTTCGGCCACTTTTCCTGCCGCAAAGTAGATCTCGCTCCAACCCTTAGGAGAGCAGATGCCGTTCCCGGCCAGATCGGTTTCTATGGGCAAGGATGGCAATGAGGTGTATTGAAGGACCATAGGGTCTTCTCTAACGTTGCCTGCGTTCCGTATAAGCTGTTCCGGAAGCGTGCCTTCTGTTAAAGCCTTCAGCGCCTGATAGCAGATGTAGGTTGCAACGGAGCGTTCGCGCAACGCAGTACCAGCGTAGGATCCTTCTCGCGCTAACGCCGCACGTTGTAAGCCAATACGAACGAGGTATGCCAGGGCCTGTACTATTGCTGATGAGTGCTCGGCGGTAGAGGAAGCGATATTTCTTACCTGCGCCTGCAAGCTCATAAGGATCTGCTGGCACTGCTCAGCGGCATCATCAAGTAGAGAGGCAATGTTGACATGGAAGCGCTTTCCATTGCGCTTTGCTTTTTCGCGTGCGAGCCGTTTGCGCCATGCACAGAGATCGAGCATAACCTGGGCGAGCAGGAGGCGCACCTGTACCTCCTCTAGACTGTCACCGGCGATCTGGTACACGCTCCTGCTTTGCAGCAGATAACTGATGGCCTGCTGGTACTGGCGGTCTATGGCATCGGGTGAGGAGGAGCCACCAGCCGGGAGGGACGGGAGGGAAAGGAAGGCCTGCTGGTATGCCAGAGCATACATGCAATATCCTAATCCCCAGTAGAGCAATGCTGCGCTCTTCATATCCTGGTGGAGATGGAGATAGCCGCGCGCGCACTCAAAGTGGTCGCAAGCACTTTGATAGTCGCCCAGAGCGAGATAGTCATTGCCGCAGTGCAACTCAAGGAGGAAACGCAAGCCAGGTGAGACGGTTTCTGGAGGCTCTTGTTCCAGGGTGTGCAAGGCACGTAAGTGATAGCTGAGAGCAGACTGGTACGCATGCAGGAGCGCATAGCTGTTGCCGAGTTCATCGAGAACGACCAGCCGGTATTTGCCATCAGAACCTGCCAGAGCTGCTTCCAGGGCCTCTACCGAGGCATGGTACTCCTCGTTTCTCTGTGCAAGCAAGCCTGAGAGGAAGTGATAGCGAGCGCGTTTCGATGGAGGCAACTGGGCGAGCATCTCAGGAGAAGGTTTGAAAGGCTGGGATTGAACAGGGACATTGTGGAACCTGGCCTGCTCCAGCAGGGCATCGAGCAAGGCCAGTTCTTCGTTCAGAAAGGCCGGTACTTCCTCTGGAATGGCGCCGGGCGTAGCGGGCGTATCTAAGAGGAGTAAGGACCGGTTATTCTGGGACTTCTCGGCCAGTTGTAGAAAGTAATCAGCAGGCTGGGCTAATTGCTCAGCAAAAAACTGGAGTGCGGCAAGTGAAGGCTCTATCTTTCCACGCTCGACCGCACTGACATAGGATTTGGAGAAGCGATCTCCCCCTAATTGCGTCTGGGTGAGATTACTCCCTCTACGCAACTGGCGAATATAATAGCCAATGGGCTGCTGCACCATAAAACTTTGATCGCCTGTTGTACTCAGTTCAGAAACCTGTTTCTGCTTCAGATCGAAGCAAATTGTTTTCAATGGAATGTACAACGATTTTCTAGAGAAGTATATCATATTTAAGGGTGGGGTTGCCAACTTTCCTGGAAGGGGCCAGAATACCAGGGCAAGGCCCCCGCACCACAGCCACCCACTCCTTGCATCTACGGGGACGATCCCGTTCCTGATTACCTCATTTGATCGGAAAAATTCATCAGGTTACGGCTCAGCACCTCCACAAGCCGCTCAATCTCAGCTTGCGTGTTGTAATGGACGGCTCCCACGCGCAGCAGGCCTCCTTTATCCTCAAGGCCCAGTCGTTCGGTGACCGAGAGCGCGTAGAAGTTGCCATCCCAGGCGTTGATGTTCGCTTTATCGAGCGCGCTGGCAATGGTATAGGGCGTCCGGCCTTCCAGGGTAAACGAAAACGTTGGGACGCGCTGATCCAGGCTACGGGGATCGGTAATACCCCAGATATGTAGCCCTGGGATAGAGCTGAGGCCTTCCAGGAGAGCGTGATTGAGTTCTAATTCGTAAGTTGTGATAGCTTCAGCGCCAAAGGTGCTGCCTACCCAGCTCAGGTACTCGAGCGCGCCGAGTGTGCCGGCGATAGCTTCAAAGTTTAGCGTGCCGATCTCAAATTTATAGGGTGGGAGATCGCTGGCAGGGCGAACTTTGTACGCTGTGAGCCGGTCGAGCAGGTCATATTTGCCATAGAGGACGCCGAGGTGCGGGCCGAAAAACTTGTAGACCGAGCAGGCCAGGAAATCGCAATCGAGCGCCTGCACATCGATGGGCCTGTGCGGCGCATAGTGTACGGCGTCGATGTAGCAGAGCGCTCCGGCGCTATGAGCGAGTTCGATTGCTCGCTGCACATCGTTGATCGTGCCAACAGCATTGGAAGCGTAGCCAATAGCCACAAGTTTTGTGCGCCCGGTGATCTGCCGTTCCAGATCTTCCATGTCAAGAGTACAATCCTCTGGATGGAAATCGACCCAGCGCACGCGGCAATCACGCTCCTCAGCAATCGATAGCCAGGGTGCGATGTTGGCGTCGTGATCCAGGCGAGTGACGACGATCTCATCGCCGGGCTGGAGCGTGCGGGCCAGGCTGCGGCTGATGTTGAAGGTGAGGGTAGTCATATTCGGGCCGAAGACGATCTCTTCGGGACGGCTGGCATTGAGAAAATCGGCGATGGCCTGTCGCACCTCGGCAACGATGACATCAGATTCGCGGCTGGTGCGGAAGGCGCCGCCCTGGTTGGCGTTCATATATTGAAGATATTGCTGCATACGCTGTATAGCTTCGCTGGCAATCTGTGTGCCGCCAGGGTTATCCAGGTAGATGGTATTCGACGCAAGGGCCGGGAAATGTGTACGGATGGTTTCGGGATCAAGCACTGTATGTTCTCCTCGAATATGAGATTGTATAGCGTAGCGTTTTTCATTGTATCATGATGCGCCGGGTAAGTGATATCAAATCCGGCTGAAGAATGACGAACAAAAGCGGGGGTGCAGGGGGCGGCCAGCCCCCTGCCGGGGTTTGGGGCGTCCCCAAAGAATCCTTTTTTCAACGGATTTGATATGAAACAGAGCGGATGGGCGACCATCAAGGGCTTTGTTGGCGAATGCGATTGAGAGGCGAATCGGCGCCGCAAGCAGGGCAGGGACAAGCCCTGCCCCTACAGATGCCCCGATCTTAGCCTTCTGAAGTGGGTTCGCACGCGCTCATGGCCGCCTGGTAATACTTGCTCGTAGGGGGATGGCCGAGCAGAGGAGCAATAAAGCTGGTGGCCGCAACGACTTTTTCCAGGTCGACGCCTGTGCGGATGCCCATGCCGTGCAGCATGTAGAGCAGGTCTTCAGTGGCCAGGTTGCCTGCAGCGCCAGGGGCGTAGGGGCAGCCACCCAGGCCACCGGCAGAGGAATCAACGATGCTGACGCCTACTTGCAAGGCCATCAGCACATTGGCCAGGGCAGTGCCGCGTGTATCATGAAAATGCACTGCCAGGTGCTCAACGGGAATCTGCCCCTGCTCGATTAAGAGGTCGAGCACCTCCAGCACCTGGTTGGGTGTGGCTACGCCAATGGTATCCCCAAGCGAGAGCTCACTGATGCCCGTCTCTAACAATGCCTGCGCGACCTCCAGCACTTTGTGCGGCGGGACGGCTCCCTCGTAGGGACAGCCAAAAACTGTCGAGATATACCCGCGCACCGGGATGTCTTCCTGCTGCGCCAGGGCTACCACCGGGCGGAAATTGGCCAGGCTCTCTGCTATCGTGGCGTTGATATTGTGGCGGGTAAAACTCTCGCTGGCGGCAGTAAAGACGACTACAGCGCGCGCTCCCGCGGCCAGGGCGCGCTCCATGCCCTTCAGGTTTGGCACAAGGACGGGGTACTGTGTTCCCGGCAGCCGCCTTATGCCCTCCATGACCGCGCTGGCATCGCTAAGCTGGGGAATAGCACGCGGGCTGACGAACGAGGTGGCTTCGACAACCGGCAGGCCTGCCTCTGACAGCATGTTGATGAACTGTATCTTCTGCTCGGTCGGGATCAGCGCCTTCTCATTTTGCAGGCCATCGCGCGGGCCGACCTCGACGACGCGCACATGCGATGGAATATTGGCAACGACAGGTTTCATACTCAGGTCCTTCTATGTCCATTATGGGAAGGCTGCTCTGCCGGCATATTGCGCCCGTCCCGCACAGGCTGCTTTTGCTCACCGGCCTGAGGATTCTCAGGCGGCGGCAGCATCAGGGGGCTAGCATGCTGGAGCTGCCCTCCTGTTTCTGTGGCGGGGGCAGGTAACTCAGGAGTTTCGCGACGCTTACCGGCATTGCGCTCAACACGGACTTTAGTAATGCGCCTTCCACGAGTGGACAGCACGGTGAAGGTCAGGTCTTTGTAGGTGCTGGTATCACCTGCCGTGGGGATTTTATCAAGCAGAGCGTACAGGAAACCGCCCAGCGTCTCATAGTAGTCCGTATCTTCCAGGTCCACATCCATGATCTCGCCGAACTCACCGATATTGATTTTGGCATCGAAGATGTACTCGTTCTCATTCACCTGCTCATACAACCGCTCTTCGTGGTCGTATTCGTCCTGGATCTCTCCAAAGATCTCCTCCACCAGGTCTTCGATAGTCACCAGTCCGGCCACCGAGCCATATTCATCGACAACAATGGCCATATGCACGCGCTGCTTCTGGATCTCGCGCAGCAGGTCATCCAGCTTTTTCGTCTCCGGCACAAAGTAGGCGGGACGCACCAGGTCACGCACAGGATAATTATCGTGGCCTTCGCGCATCTGTTTCAGCATATCTTTGACATAGAGAACGCCGATAATGTTGTCGATATCTTCTTCATAGACAGGGATACGCGAGAAACCGGCCTGCATCGCCAGGTCGATCGCCCGGTCAACCGTGGTATCGCTCTCTAAGGTCACCATATCTATACGCGGGATCATCACCTCGCGCACGGTTGTATCGGCAAACTCGAAGACGCTGTTGATCATCTCTGTCTCTTCTTCCTCGAGCACGCCTTCCTCTTCACCCACTGTCACGAGCAGGCGCAATTCTTCCTCGGTGATGAAGGGGCCTTTGTGCTTCACCTGCCCGCCCAGCAGGCGCACAAGCGAATTCGTGATCGCACCCAGCGCCCACACAATCGGACGAAGCAGCCAGGCCGCGCTGCTCACAAATCCCGCAAGCAGGCGCGCATAGCGCATAGGATTTTGCAAGGCTGCCGTCTTCGGCGTGATCTCACAGAAGATCAAGACGACGAGCGAGGTGAGGATGGTCGCGATCAACTCGCCAAAGGATGTGGAAATGCGCAGCGCCAGCACGGTCGCCATGCTCGATGCCACAATCATGGCGACGCTATTCACGACCAGGATGGTCGAGAGAAACGTGTTCGGCTCGGCCAGCAGGCGGTTGATCTCAATGGCCTTTTTATCACCTTCTTCGATGAGGCTTTTGAGCTTGATGCGGCTCACAGAGGTCAAAGCAGTCTCGGAGGCGGAAGCCATCCCACAAAGGAGCAGGGCAACAACCAGTATGAGCAACTGGAGCCAGGCCACTGCATCAAACTGAGGAACATGAAGGTCTATTGCGGCGGCTATGCTTGCTAAGTCAGGGCCGTCCATATAAAATCACTACTCTTTCTTGGTCTTGCCACCTTCTATCGCAGGGTTTTCAGAATCTTCAGCGAGCTGGCGCATACGTAAGATGCGGGCCGGGACGCCGGCAACAACGGCTCCCGCCGGTACATCTTTGATAACGACAGCGCCAGCCCCTGTTTGAGCATATTCACCAACTGTTACAGGTGCCACTAACATTGTATCACTTCCAATAAAAGCGTGGTCGCCGATCTCGGTATGGTTCTTGCGCACGCCATCATAGTTGCAGGTGATTGTTCCGGCGCCAATATTCACATGCTCTCCCACTGTGGCATCACCCAGGTAGCTAAAGTGATGCATATCTGTTTCTGATCCAACATACGAATTCTTTATTTCTGCATAATTCCCTATACGTACATTACGCGCCAGGTATGCGCCGGGGCGACAATGGCTGAATGGCCCCATACTCACGCCGTCTTCAAGCGTGGCCTCTTCGATGACCGACTGGCGGATGATGCAGCGATCACCAATGCGCGAACGATCGATCGTCGTATACGGCCCGATGCGGCAGGCCGAACCGATAGAGGTAGGGCCTGTAATCATTGTACCAGGCAGGATAACGGTATCCGTCCCAATGGTGACACCCCCGTCAATATAGGTGGTCTCGGGATCGACAATGGTAACGCCCGCATACATGTGCGTTTCCAGTATCTTATGGCGCACTATGCGTTCTGCCGCTGCCAGTTGCACGCGGTCGTTGATGCCAATGGTCTCTTCCAGCGCTCCCTTGACCGTTGCTACCTCGCGTCCCTGGGCCCTGGCGATGCCAACCAGATCGGTGAGATAATATTCGCCTGCTGGATTGCGCGGCAACTGCTCAAGCGCTGGCCACAGCCAGTCCCGGTCGAAGCAGTACACGCCAGAATTGACCTCGCTGATACGCTTCTCTGCTTCTGTCGCTCGCTTCACCTCGACGATGGCTTGCACTTGCCCACCGGCATCGCGCACCACGCGGCCATAATCCGAAGAGGGATCGGCCTCGGCTGTCAGGAACGTAATCGTGGCGTTGCGCCTGTGATGTTCGGCCAGCACCTCGCCCAGCACCTCGCTGCTGATCAGCGGCGTATCTCCGTAACAAACCAGCACTGTTTTTGGTTGAGGATCAAGGGCCTCAACCACATCGCGGGCTGCAAGCAGGGCATGAGCTGTCCCCAACGGCTCTTTTTGAATGGCGTAGAGACAACGTTCTCCAAAAGCCGTCTCAACCTCTGATGCACTATAGCCGAGCACAACAACGGGGGGATGAGGGAGCAAGGTGGGAGCAAGATGAACAAATGAGGAAGCTGCGGGGATAGCTTCTACAGCCTTCAGCACATACGCCAGCAGTGGCTCTCCTGCCAGTTGATGGAGCACCTTTGGCAATGTTGAACGCATCCGCGTGCCCAGGCCTGCGGCGAGCACAACGGCCGCATATGTATCCATAATGGATGTAAAAACCTTTGAATAATCCTTCTTTTATAACCTGGCTCGGGTGCCTGGATTCGAACCAGGGAATGGCGGTTCCAAAGACCGCTGCCTTACCGCTTGGCTACACCCGAATAGCATCACCCCTGTATAGTACACGATGTGGCTTGTTTTGTCAACGCTGGTTTTTGATCCCCCTTGACATTTAACAAGCAGGCGGTTATAATAAAACAAGCAAGCGATATTACGCTTGGACAATCTTATCGTCCCTTGTATGTGAGTCCTACATCCTTCCAGGTGAGGAGGGCAACGGGTAGCGAGGGCAAGCGCAAGGCCCCCACACCATATCCCCTTCCGCTCCTTGCCCCTACAGGTACGATTCCCTTCCCAGGCGGATCGTTTGTCTTCTACCCCATTTCCCACCTCGTTGTTGTTTCCTCGTATGTTGTCCACTTTTA
Source organism: Chloroflexota bacterium (assembly GCA_902812455.1). The sequence goes on from CADDZH010000087.1 coordinate 19,140, forward strand.
AACATCACCCCATTTTCAGGAGGATTTCATGAACATGAACCCCTACTCCTCGGGGCCTGAGCCTGGCTCTGATCAAGGGCCAGATTCAGCGCTCCCACCAGAGCCTGGCAAGCCATCCCCCGAGCTGCCAGGGCCAGAAGCGCTGGCGGCGCTAGAACGGCTGGGCCTGGATCCCTCAGTGCCGCGCCAACCCTTGAACCTGGCGGGAGCTGACGAGGCGCTACCCAATCCGCGAGAACTGGCGCAGGCCGGTGAACCGGGCGCAGGAGACATGCTGAACGATCCCGCCTGGCTCAACAAGCCCACGTTCAGCGCGCCACAGGCAAACCCGCCAGCGCTACAGGGAACGGCAGGGCTGGCAGATGCAGGCATCCGCTGGTTTCCCCAGGGTGAGCCAGACCCGGCTCTGCCCGACCTCACACAGTACTCGCACCCCTACGCGCTGGATATCCGCAGCGATCCCCTGGCCAGCCCGGGCGAGGATGATCCCTGGCTTGCGGATATCCTGTGGGGCACGCGCCCGCCGGACCTGCAGACAGAGGCCGGACAGACAGCGCTGGATGTGCAGGATAGGCCAGGGCAGGACGCGCTGGTAGCGAAGTTGCAGCCCCCACAACTGGAGCCTGAGGCGCGTATGGCAGATCGCCCAGGCGACCTGGCAGATGACGCGCTCGCTCTCCTGCGCGGCTCCGCCGATTACCAGAACCTGCCCCAGGGAGTGAGCCTGGCCAACGACTACATGCTCCAGCCCGGCTCGACCCACCGCACGCGACGCGAAGCCCTGCAATTGCTGGGCCTGGAAGCCGAAGAAAGGTAATCGTGATATGGAAGCTGTCAACGAAGGAACAATCATCCAGGTCGAAGGACGCATCTGCGAGGGGCAGGCCTTCGGCGAGCGGCGCGAGGTGCGCGTGACCGTGCTGCAAGGCGGAGCCTCGGCCAACGGCTACTATTACGGGCCAGCGGCGCTGCAAGCCGTGGCGCGGCTGGTCGAGGGCGCGCAGGCTTACCTGGATCATAACACATCCTCGGCCAACCGCTCTGTGCGCGATATAGTGGGCTTTTACCGCGACGCGCTCTACGTCGCTTCGCAGCCAGGCGAGGGCAACGGAAACGGGCACGTCGAGGCCACGCTGCACATCCTGGAGTCGGCACAGTGGCTCTGGACGCTGATCAAGGAGGCGGTCGCGCTGGGAAGGCCAGAGCTGATCGGGCTGTCCATCGACATCTATGGGACGCTGCAGCCCTTGACGGAGGCACGAAGCGGGCGGCGTTTGCAAGAGGTCACGACCGTGCTGGCGCTGAACTCTTGCGATGTGGTGACAAGGCCGAGTGCTGGCGGCGTGTTCCAGCACATCTTGCATGAGAAAGACCAGGCGTGGCAACGGGCCATCGCCGGAACAGCAGCCGGGCGCCAAAAAGGAGCCGGGCTAGTGAAAACAATTCCAGGAGGAATTATGGAACAGGCACAAGAAACAATGGCCGGGGAACAGGTTGAAACTCCCCCGGCAAACGAGGCAGCCTCCCAGGCAGAAGCCGTGACACAGCATGTCACGGAGGCCAGCGCGCTCAACACCGAAGAGCTGTTGCGCGAGTTGCGCCTTGAGCGAGCGCAGTTGATGCTTGAGCGGCGGCTGGCAGAGAGCGTGCTGCCGGAAGCAGTGCGTGGTGCAATCCGGCAGAAGTTTGCCGGGCGCATCTTTGAGGCAGCAGAGCTGGATCGCGAGCTGACACTGAACCGGCAGATGCTGGCAGAACTGACCCAGGCCGGGCTGGTGCGTGGCCACGGCTTTGAGCGACCAGAGATCGGCAGCCAGATCACCGAGGCCGAGAAGATACAACTGGCCTTCGACCTGATGTTTGACAAGAATGGCGACCTGGTTTCCGATGCGGAGCGCGCCAGGCTCGGCAACATTCGCGGGTTCCAGTCGATCCGCGAGGCGTATGCGCGAGTAACCGGGGATGCCAGCGTGGCGGGTATCAGCGAGCGATCGCTGCTGGGCAATATTCGCGTTTCGGAGCACGCGCCGCTGCAGCGCATTACAGAAGCAGATACCACCACGGCTACCTTCACCTACCTGCTGGGCACATCGATGAACAAGCGGCTCTTGCGCGATTACCAGGCGTGGGCCGCCGAATGGATGAAATTCTGCACCATAGTACCGATCCGGGACTTCAAGCAGCAGACCAGGGTACGCATGGGCGCCTTTGGCTCGCTACCCGTCGTACCGGAAGATTCGGCCTACACCTCGGTTACGCTGTCAGATAGCGCTGCTACCTACGTCGCGCAGAAACGCGGCAACCTGGTCACCGTCTCGCGTGAGACCATCGTGAACGATGACCTGAACGCTATTCGCACGATCCCGACGAAGCTGGCAGCAGCCGCGGCCTACACGCTGGCCGAGTTTGTCTACGGCTTCCTCAGTGGAAACCCCACCATCTATGACGGCAATACCCTTTTCACGAGTGGAGCGCCGCATAACAACCTCGGTTCGGCAAACCTGAGTACAGCGGCCATGCAGAGCGGCGTCACAGCCATGCGCGAGCAGACAAACTTCGAGGGCAAGCGTATCGGCCTGCGGCCAAAATTCCTGGTGGTGCCGCCGGAGCTGGAATTCACAGCCATGGTCATGACCAAATCGGCGGGCGTGCCAGGATCGCCCAACAACGACATTAACCCCATGCTGGGCTACGTAGTCCCCATCGTCAGCCCGCAGTTGACTAGCCCCACGCAGTGGTACATGGTGGCGGACCCGCAGGTGATCGACACCATCGAGATCGGCTTCGTAGGCGGCCAGGTCAACCCCGTGCTCTTCATCCAGGATCAGCCTTTGTATGGGCTGAATTTTTCGCAAGATGTCGTCTCTTTGAATTAGGAGCTTCGGAGAGTAATCTCCGTCGAATAACTCCGAGAATTGCTGGAAAGCCCCGTTAGACTCCCGCACCACAACGTAGCCCGAAAGAGCAGGCGTGATGGTTTGAAAAGCAGGAGGTAAGGGTAATCAGCAGCCGAGCACCTACAAGGCGTAGCCTCAGGGTGATGGTTCAGAGACTAGGTACGGAGGGTCTAGCACCAGAACATTATTCTGGAGATTAGATCAAGGTATAGTCCGACCTCTACAGAAATGTAGAGAGGCTGAGGGATTTTTCCCTCATACAGTTTGCACATTAACAGGCTTGCGAACTGTATGGCAGAAATGACCAGCCCCACTAGCAATAGTGAGTAACAACAGTGTACAAGTGCCGGCACGAATATGGCGGGTGTGTAGTAGACTTCAGGGGATTCTATCGTGGGATATAGCCGGATGAAATAACCTCATCGAATCCGGTAATGGTGTGCAAGGGAGGGGCACGAGGGCAAGCGCAAGGCCCCCGCACCGCATCCACACCGCCCCTTGCCCCTACGGGTACGCTCCAGTTCCCCATTCCTCGTTTGATCGGAAACGTTCATCGTGGACACAATTTTCTGTAGGGGCGGGAGAGGATGCGGATGAGTGGCGGGGACGCTTGCGTCGCCCAATTGCCCCTGGTACTTTGTCAATGTCCATTTGACGGATGAGAACCTGGCCCCCACAAGGGAGGCCACTACATATCATCCATCACATGAAGGTTGACTGAGTAATAAAAGGAAAACGTAAAAATGACAGGATACATTAACCCTGATGGTTCGGTGCTGGCGGGCGGCCTTCTGCCTTCCAGCACCGGCCAGGCCCTCGCTCTCGACGCGAGCGGCAACCTTAAAGTGATCAGTGAAAACTCCGCCGCCTTGCCTGTGATTACGGAGGATCAGGTACGG
>CADDZH010000088.1 GCA_902812455.1 Chloroflexota bacterium
CTATAATCACATCAACCGGTACAACAGACAGTTGAGGAAGATGACAACATGCAGCAAGCTCACCAACAACAATCAAAATGGCCCACCTGGTTGACCTGGTTGCGCATCGCTGGCTTTATTGTCGCCTTGCTCATCGTTATTGCAGGTATCATTATCTGGGTATTTGCCCAGGGTTTTCTGGCTACCCTGCTTGGCAAGATTATCACCGGGGTTGGTATTCTCCTCACCTTGTTGCAATTCATACCTGTGTTCTTCTCCCACAAATCACCAGACCCTGCTCCTCCTCAGCACCCCGTTCCGCCTCCTCCAATCCCACCGATCCACATTCACAATTATATTCCACCATCTCAACCACAGGTAACCCAACCATCTTCCGTTTCACAACCATCTCCCACACCTGCTTCTCCTGTCGTCGAACCGCCCGCGCCCCCTGCCGGCAACCTTTCCCTCCGCACTTCGCCACCGCCCACCGGCTCGCGCCATATTCAGCCGCGCACGGTTGCTGTCAACGAGGTCTACAATATGCTTATTGACCCAAACGCTTTGGCAGTGGCGCTCTGCGGCATTGGCGGCATCGGCAAGTCAACCCTCGCCTCGCTTGTCTACAAGTATGCTGAGCAAGAGCGCCGCGCAGGCAGGGAACCGTTTCGTAACGAATCAATCTGGCTCAGGATCAATGCAAACACCACCTTTTCTGAACTGGCAGCCAACATCTTTGCTGCTAGCGGTAAACCCATGCCCGATTTGTCCAATACCCCTTTACAAAACCAGGCCTTCGCCGTCTTCAATGCCCTCAATACTGCCGATCCGCCCCGCCTGATTGTCCTCGACCAGTTCGAGAACTTCCTCGATGATCAGGGGTGGCCCTTAGCGGCCAGCGCCGGTGTTGGCGAATTCCTCGATGTTCTAAACAGCCAGTCGTGCACCTCTCGCATTTTGCTGACCAGCCGCCCGCGCCCTCACGGCACCCATGATGACGATCCTGCCGCGCTATCCATCTATCGCGTTGGCGGTCTCAACGAGCAAGAAGGCGCCGCGTATTTACGTAGTTTTGATGATGTTAAGGCCACAGAAGCCGATCTCTATGAAGCCGTCAGGCGTTGCCAGGGACATGCCCTCTCGCTGAAATTCATCCATACGCTTTTGGAAACGCATAAGATCAGCCTCTCAACTTTGCTCACAGATCCCGATTATCAGCAGCTCTGGCACGGTCGCATCGCCACGAATTTGCTCGACGACATCTTCAAAAATCTGCCTGCCCAATCGCAGCAGTTGCTGTGTGCCTTTTCCGTCTATCGCGAGGCAGTACCTATTGAGGCAGCTCTTGCCATCGTTGATAGCGTCCCGAAGCTCCAGGCCCTCGAGATTCTGGACAGCCTGCTATCGCAACATCTTATCCAGAGTTCTAATGGCTTGTACGAACTTCATCCTATCGTGGCTGATTATGCACACGATTATCTTGCCAGGAGTGTGACACATGCTAGCAATGCACTGCAAGAAGCGCATGCGAAAGCAGCGCAGTACTATCTACAGATTGTGTCTGCAAAACGCTCTGCCGGAGGGTTGACGAGCATCACTGGCGTGCAGCCATTGATCGAGGCTGTGTGGCAATTGTGCCAGGCGGGCAAATACCAGGAAGCCTATCAATTGATGGATGATGAGTATCTCTTTGGGAAGCTCAGACTTTGGGGCGCGAATACCGATCTCCTGGAGCTTTGCCAGCTTTTACTCAACAGCAACTGGCAATGGATGCCGCAGCAAAAAGCGCTCATCGTTAGCTATATTGCTTCTGTATCGAATGTTCTGGGCCAGAAGCAGCAGGCCCTGAACTACTACGAGCAGGCTCTGCGCATCATGCGGGAAGTAGGCGACCGCCCAGGCGAAGGCACGACCCTCAACAACCTGGGGCATGTGTACGATGACCTGGGCCAGAAACCGAAAGCCCTGGACTACTACGAGCAGGCCTTGCGCCTCCGGCGGGAAGTAGGCGACCGCCCAGGTGAAGGCACCACCCTCAACAACCTGGGCGGTGTGTACAGTGATTTAGGGCAGAAGCAAAAGGCGTTGGAGTACTATGAGCAGGCTTTGGGCATCCGGCGAGAAGTAGGCGACCGATATGGTGAAAGCACGACACTCCACAATATCGGAACAATATATTTTGACCAACACCGTTATGATGTCGCACTTGCCTGCTTTTTGCTGGCAAGATCAATTTTCGAGCAGGTGCAAAGCCCTGATGTTGATGATGAAGTGCAATGGATAGCCTATTTACGCCAGCAAATAGGGGAAGAACAGTTTGCAGCTCTGCTTGCCGAGGTTGAACCCAGGGCAGAGCAGGTTGTGGAGGAAGCGTTGCGGGAAGGTCTGGGTGATCACGATGGTGGTTGAGTTCATTTACACAACTCTGTTGGCAAATGCGAGTATGAGGCGAAACGGGCGAGAAACTATAGCAGAGGCAAGCTCTGCCACTACAATACCATCCCTCGGCCCGCGCAGCCCTACCATAGTAGGGACAGGGCTTGTCCCTGTCCTGGCGGCTACCTTGTCCCTGTCCTGGCGGTTACCTTGTCCCTGTCCTTGCTACGGCGCCGATACTTTTATGGCCCTCATGGTCGCCCGTCCGTTCCCCATCATTGTCGGGCTGCCGGGTGAGCCCTTGTGGTCGCCCGTCTGCTTCCTCTATTCCTCGCGGATCATGCGGGTCTTGCGCTTACCCTCCTCTTCTCCCCCATATAACCAATGCCCACAATCCTCTACAATGCCTCCCCATGCGCAGCCGTCCTTGTAGTGGCAGAGCTTGCCTCTGCCATAGCACCACCCGCCTCTGCCATCGCATCACCCTCATTGCTGCCATAGCACCACCCTCCTCTGCCATCGCCCCAGCCTACTATGTTACTCTTGATTCCTTGACAGCATCTCGTATCATGGTAGAGCATTATGATCTATTCAATAAAAGGAGAGCACACCATGATCGATCTCGACGCGCCTGTGACAGAAGTAACCGTCTATGCCGACCGCGCCCTCGTCACCCGTAGCGGGAGTATTCGCCTTGAAGCAGGCGAACACGAACTGCGTATCAACGATCTCCCCAAATTTATTCGCGATTCCCTGCGAGCAGCAGGCCAGGGGCCCAAAGGAACGCGCATCCTCAACGTCGATGTCACCACCGCCTTCCATAGCCGGCCACCTGAACGCGAGATACAGCAGCTCCAGGATCAGCTCGACCAGTTGACACAGCAAAAACAATTATTGGAAGCCCGCCAGGCAGCGTTAAATGACCGGCGCCAGTGGCTTCGTGCTCTCGGTGAGCAATCCAGAGACTTTGCCAGGGGACTAGCCAGGGGGCAGATGAAGCCCCAGGATTGCGCGGATTTCTTTCGTTTCGCCGCCGAACAGGCCCTGCAGGATGCTGAGGCTGCCCAGGCTTTAGATCTCCAGTTGAAGCAAGTGCAGCAGGATATCGACGCCAAAATGCGTGAACTTGCTCGTAAACAGGGCCGCGCCCAACCTGATCGCCTGGCAGCTATAGTAACCATCGAGCTGGCAGAAGCAGGGAATGTTGCGCTAGAAATATCCTACCTGGTCATGGGTGCCTCCTGGCATCCACAGTATGACGTGCGAGTGCAGATGGCAGGCGATGATAGCAGGGGAGAAGTTGAACTGGCCTACACCGGCGTGGTACAGCAATCCACCGGTGAACCCTGGGGGAATGTGCATCTTTCGCTTTCTACCGCTCGTCCAAGCTTAGCTGCCATCTTACCAGAGCTTGAACCCTGGTATTTGAACGTCTATACTCCCATGCCTGTGCCTATGGCGGCTGCTCCACGGGCTGCGGCTGCCAGGGGAGCATATCCTTTTGCAGCGCCTCAACAATCGGTTGTGATGCCTGCTTCTGTCTCTTCAGACGCGGCAGTTATTGGGGCGACTCCCCCCGAAATGCCTGTAGTGACAACCGTTGCTACAGCTACTGTTGAGCAGACGGGCACGGCACTCGTCTTCCGCGTTGGTCGCTCGGTCGATATCCCATCGGATAACTCTCCCCATAAGACCACCATCGCTCGCGATCGCCTGCCCTGCACATTCGATTATGTGAGCGCTCCGACTATCGAGGAAAGCGTCCACCTGCGAGCAGCCATTGTCAATACCACTGAGCGCGTATTACTAAGCGGCGATGCCAGTATTTTCTTGAGTGGCGAATATGTTGGAACCACAAAGATCAAGGCGACAGCCCCTTCCGAAACATTCAAAATATTCCTGGGCCTCGACGATGGCATCAAGGTGAAGCGCGAGCTGATCGAACGCAATGTCGATAAAGGCAGCGTGCTGCAAAGCGGTATCCGCCGCATTACCTACGCATATCGCATTACCGTCCACAACTATGCTCAGTCAATCAGGGACATCGTGATCCGCGATCGCTTGCCTGTATCGCAACATGAGAAGGTCAAGGTCAAAATACAGCACATCCAGCCCCAGCCCAGGGATCATACAAAGCTGGAACTTGTTGTCTGGCAATTTGCCCTTGCACCCAATGCAGAACAAAAGATCGAATACCAGTTCGTCGTCGAGCATCCACAAGACATGAAAGTCACCGGCCTGCCGTAGTAGTCCGTCAAGCTTGATGTGACCGAGAACATGTCGTGGCCTCCCTTGTGGGGGCCAGGCTTTCACCCACCACTTGAAGTTTGACGGACTAGTAGGTTCCCGATTTGCCGCACCCCATCGCCAGCATCCATTTGACATTGCCAATGCGCTCATACTACAATGGAATCAGCAAGCAGCCAACGGTATACCGTTGGCTGCCCTTAATCAAGAGGGTAGGGGGCGAGGCTTCGCCACCGGCCACCCTCGCCCTGGCTACACCGCTAGAAAGGTTTTTTCAAAATGGAAATGTTACGTGAAGCTGTCCCATTTCTCGTTGGTCTTGTATTTCCGCCAGTACTTATGGCCCTCATGCGCCTGGTTGGCTCAGGCCGGTTTAAAATTCCCACCACCTTTGTCGCAGCCCTGATTATCGGCTCCTGCATCAGCCTGTTGATGGGCGAGCTATTCGATGCACTGCCAGGCGCCATCATGGCAATCATCATCGACACTTCGCTCGTTTACACGGGCTCGCAGCTCGCCTACCATATTTTCTGGAAACCAGTCGTGTTTAGCCGCTTCCAGCGCGCTGTCCCATCTGAGATGCAGCGCGAACCAAACATGTAGGGGCGCAATGAATTGCGCCCATTTCCCCCTTGTCGCCATTGACTACAGCGCGCCCATTATAACTGTTTAACTACGAATTGGTGGGTTATTTCCATGTGCCCAACATGCAATGCCGTGTGATCCAGCATGTGCAATAATAGCCAGCGCACGCTTTTTGGCTCGCCCACCCAGTTGCCTGCATGGCGCTCGCGCATCTCTTCGAGTTGTTCAGGCGTAATACTGTTGAGAATATCCTCAACATAGGTTTGCGCTTCATTCAGTAGTTCAATAGCCCGCTCCGGGCTTTCTCCGACTGTCTCGAGGCCGCTATTGCCATTACGCATCTCTGGATAGTCTGGAGGTGGCTGGCCTGCAATGTTCGCTGCAATGCTCATGGAAACGAACGCGATATGCAGGGCTATACCATAAAGCGAATTGCTAGCTTCGCTTTGCGCATCACCTTCAAGTGGCTTCCAGTTGAGTTGTTCTGTACTCAATCCTTCGACTAACTTTCGGGCTTCGCGGAAGTAATGTTCTAGCAATTCCCAGAGAGGTTTTATTTCGACCAGCATATCCCTGCTCCTCTTATCCCTGATACTTATATTATTTATAATGCGCATTATGAACCTTATTGCATGTCATCCTGAGCGAAGCGAAGGATCTCTGTCGATCGGCTCAGATGTTTCGCTTCGCTCAACATGACATGGCCGGACTTTTCTGGCGATTGAGGAATTATCTTTCATTTGAACCTTGCCTAACAAATTATTGTATCATGTCCAGCTTATCAATCGTGTATTAAGCAAAGGCGGAAGTATTTTTTAGTACGAGGTTCATATGCGCGGCACAGCTCATTCCAATCGGCAAGGAATACAGGTGCCAGCCATCACAGCCGGGGGTGGGAATCGCTCGCGTGCCCGCAGGCTCCATTACGTCTGGATTGCCCTCTGGATTATTGGTTTGCTCATCTTTATTGCATCTGCTATTATCGTCCATAATCATCCGCAGCCGTACTCGTTTGATCTTGCTGCAACCCGGACTGTGCAAAGTATACATTACCCGCCACCGGTGCTCGCTATCATCAATTTTCCCAGCATGTTAAACAACCCTACTCCCTCGGAGATAGCCCTGGCCCTCTGGCTAGTTGGCCTCCTACTGGTTGGCATCATCCGTTCTCTGCGCAAGTTACCTGCTCTCGCCTGGTTTCAAGCCGCTGTCTTTCTGGTAATAACCGTGACCTGCTCTGCCTTCTTGAACGTCCTGGTTGATGAGCTGGTTGCCCGTCCTCGTCCCAACGCGCATACCGAACATATCCATATCTACACACCCATTGTGCCCTTTCCTACCTATCCCTCTGGGCATACTGAACACGACATTGCCTACTATGGCTTCTTGCTCTATCTCAGCTTCACGAAACCTGTTCGCGAATGGCGCTATCGCTGGATACTGATCCCATTTCAACTCTATGCCGTCTTCGACATCCTGGATATCGGCTACTCGCGTATCTATTTAGGCGATCACTGGCTCACTGATGTTCTCGGTGGCTACCTGGAAGGCCTCCTTTATCTCTTTTTCTTCATTTTCCTGTATCGCCTCGTTACACATCTCCTGGCCCAATTGCGCGCAAAGCGAGAGCAGGCTAACAAGCAGCTTGTTTGAATATATTAATAGCTCTGCTGCGTGTAGATAGTGAATAGCAGGTTAGCGCTGCTAGGTTGTCTCTATTCTCAATCAGGAGGTTTATATAAATCATGATCACACTTGGAACAGTGATCATCTGGATCATTATTGCTGCTATAGTTGGCTTTCTTGGGGAACTCATCGCCAGGCGCAGAGCGGCTGATGGCATTCTCGGGGCGATCATTCTAGGGTTTATTGCTATTCTGATCGTTGTTGGCGTCTTAGGCCTTCACATTCCTGGCGATCCAACGATCGCCGGGGTGCCAATCATCACCTCCATCATTGTCGCGGCTATTGTCGTTGCTATATGGAGCGCATTCGCCTATCGCAGAGTGCGGCCATACTATTCTCGCTACTACTATCGCCGGGGTGGCTATGCACGCCGCCCCCGCCGTCGCCGCTGGTTCTGGTGAATGCTGTCCGGATCGTCATATGGCCAGGACAACCGCAAGGATTGTCCTGGCACGTGTTTACCCAGTATTACTATGTTGCACGAAATACCCTTGTGCTTTGGCTCTAAATATGCTATTATTGAAAACAACACAGTTTTTGTCATTCTATCCCGATCTCGATCATTCTTATTTTGGCACTGCGCCCTACCTTACAACACAACCACGCAGCCGAACAGAAAGGAAAGCACACAGCATGAGAGCAGCGGCCGTAGCGCTTGTCTTAATTGTTGGAGCCGCAGTTGTCCTCTGGTATGCTAATACGTTGAACTCCTGGGTTCTTGGAGGATTGATTGGTGGATTGGCGGCTTTGCTCCTCAGCATCCCTATTTCCCTCACCCTTTTTTCCTATCTTTCTCGCCGCCATGATGAGAAACTCAAAGCCGAAGCTGAAGAGGCAATGTACCTCGAGCAGCTTGAGTATGATGAATACCCAGAGGCGCCCGTTAAAGTATTTGAATCCCGGGCTTATGACCCTCCACCTGCAGGCGAATGGGACGGAGGCCATTACCAGGTAACTACTGCTCGCAACCTGCCTGTGCCTTCCTCGCCACGTCTACCCGTTGCAAGGCAGAATCAACTCCCGGCATCGGTCTCCCAGCAGCGTATGACCGACTATACGCTTGCCCGCCAGCAGCGCGCTCCTGCTCGAGGGCAACCTGCTCAGGCGCCTGCCCAGCGACGCCCGGCAACTCAGCGCCATTCCTACTACTCCGGTTTTTATGGATATCAAGGAGGTGGCAAATCTCTACGTGCTTCCCAGCAGACGGCTGCCTTGCGCGCTGCTCGCCTTGAAGCTGTTCAACATTCCGGCGATTCCGATCCCTTCCCGGCGACCACCTCAAGAAGCCTTTTGACTCCCCGGCGCAATCAAGATGCTGCACAACGAGCTAACCAGCAGAGCAAGCAGCTTCCCGCGCGCCAGTCGCCATCTCAGCCCCCAGATCACTATCGCTCAAGACGTACCGTTGATGGTTCACCGGCTCCTCCCGGCTCAGGCCGTTTGAATAGTGAGCCTCTTCAAGCACCTGCTCTGCCCCAGCGCTTGGGTGAGCCTCGCACAGACAAAATTGGTGAGCCCCACACAGACAAGATCGGTGGCAATGGTCGCTATCCATCTACCGGCTCTATTCGTCAACAACCACAAACCGGCCAGATGGTGCGCCGTCCTCAGATAGAAGCGCAGCCGCGTGAGCCTGATATCATCACGGGAAGTCTCAAAAACCCTCTCGTGCGCCGCGCACCTTACATGTACGAGGATGACCCCTTGCGCGAGAAACTGGCGCAGCAACTCGAGCCTCCCTCTGTACGTCGCTCCTCGCGCCGTTTAGACTACAGCGATGAGGAAGATTAAATGCTTCCAGATTAATTTTTTCTGAGGAAGTACTAAACAGCTAGCCTCTTCTCGCAAAGTATGCTACTATGTCGGAAATGTGTAGCATTGCGAAGGAGGCATTTCTTTGTTAACGCATCTGACTGATACACTGATTACACTTATTACAAATCTATATGCAACTGCCGGTCTTGCCGGGATTATTATAGCCATGGCTATCGAGAGTTGTTGTATCCCGCTGCCCAGCGAAGTTGTCATGCCGCTGGCCGGAATTATGCTGGCGAGAGGCAAACTGCTGCCCGGCATAAATCCTCTCCTCAGTTTGCTGCTGGTAGCCCTGGCAGGCTCGCTTGGCTGCCTCATCGGCTCAATTGTCGCTTACTGGATAGGTTATAGCGGTGGCCGCCCGTTGCTGCTCAAATATGGGCGCTACCTGCTCATCTCCCAGCATGACGCTGATAGAGCCGATCGCTTTTTCCAGCGCTGGGGCAGTGCCACCACCTTCTTTTCCCGGCTGCTCCCCATCATCCGTACATATATCTCGCTCCCGGCCGGCATTTCAAGGATGTCATTCAAGAAATTTTGCCTCTATACCTTTCTAGGCTCGTTTCCCTGGTGCCTGCTCCTGGCATATATCGGGACAATTATCGGCGGCAACCTGAATACCCTCAGCCCGATTTTCCACGACCTCGATGGCGTCATCTTAGCTGCCCTGGTCATCTTAGTGGCTCTCTATATCTGGCGGCACATCAGGAATGATCGCCTTGCTCGCGCTGCTCATGCCCATGCCGCTGCAAATCCTTCTCAACAAGGATGGGAACAGCCCCAACCGCAACAGCCCTGGCAGCCACCCTCCCAATTCCAGCCTCCGCCACAGCAGCAGGCGTGGGGCCAGCCGCCACAGTCCCAGCAGCCCTGGCAGCCACCCTCCCAATTCCAGTCACCACCGCAGCAGGCATGGGGCCAGCCGCCACAACAAGGATGGGGCCAGCCAACACAACGCTGGCCTTCTCCGGCAGGCGACACTGACAGCACTATCCGGCGGAACTGACCAGGACCAATTCTTGCTTTACAACTATGGCGGGGCAAATTCCCGCCATTTAAGTTCCTATCTTATGGGATATCGTCTGGCGATTTCGCCTGATTCAGTTGCTCAGGCGTAACCAGCGCCCCGCTGAGATTGGCTAACCTGAGGAAAGCTCCTTGCAGATCCGCCTCACTCAGGTTAGCGTCGCTCAGATCGGCACCCGTAAAGTTCGTATCCAGCAGCGTCGCTTTACTCAGGTTGGCATCGCTGAGAACCGCTTCAAAGCAATTTGCACCGCTTAGATCGGCCCCACTCAGGTCGGCTCCCGTAAGCTGGGCACGGCTGAGGTTTGCCCCGGCAAGACTCGACCACCTCAGGTCGGCACGGCGCAAATCAGCCCCACTCAGGTCGGCACCGCTCAGATTCGCTCTGCTCAGATTCGCTCTACTTACATTGACACCGCTTAGCTCAGCCTCGCTCAGGTCCAGGTCTATGGTTGGCTGCTCCTGTCTCCACCTGTTCCAGCTATCCACCCCCTGTTTGAGCAATGCCACATGTTCTTGATTGGCCATGAGATTCACTCCTAACTCAGATTATTTTGACAAAAGTCATAGAAGGAAAAACGCTCCTAACAAAAAGTGCTAGTCCTCCTGGGCAAGAGAGCTAGCACTCTTTTGGACCGGGCTTGGATATTAGCGCGTCTAGCGAGCAACCTGGCGCAGCTCCTGGAGCTGATTGTCATAATCCAGAGCATACACTGCATGGACATCAAAGCTCATCAAGTCCATGTAGGGTTGCAGGAAAGCAGTCAATTCCTGGGGGGTATTTGTCTCGACCAGTAAAAAGCCTGCTCCGCCTCCTGCGAGGTTGTACCATCCCTTGATATTCTCGCGGCGGATGGCCCCTGCGTCGTGTTGCTCCACAACTCGCTTGGCTACCTGATCGCGGGTAGTGTGCTGGTACCACTTGAATCTGCAATACCACAGCATAGCATATCCTCCTTCTTTAGTTTGGGCTGTCATAGTTCATGTGCGGGGTGAAAGCCTGGTCTCCACAAGGGAGCCAACGTGCCAATAAATTGGCATTCTACTGCATTCTCCCCATCAAAAACAAAATGGACTAAATACACGTAACGCCAGCCGCTAGAATCTCAACTACAATGCACTACCTACACAGTACTATTACCACAGTTCTATTACGATATTCCGGCTTGCTTCGCTTCACTGCAATTAATGAAGTTTAAAGAACAGAGTCGGTAATGTCATGCTGAGCGCAGCGAAGCATCCGCCGCCGATCAGCAGAGATCCTTCGCGGAGTTTCCCCTGAGCGAAGCGAACGGGCTCAGGATGACAATCTATTACCGGTTTTGGTCGTTAAAAATCATAAAAATATCACCCTGAGTGCGTGAGCTTAAGCATTATCATCCTTCGCTGCACTCAGGATCTAATGCATGCTGACCTGTTTCAAATGCATAGCGCAAGAAGAGATGGCTGCCTCCACGTTTGACACTCAGCAGATCTCCCCATAGGGGATGCTCCGGCGCAAAACGTTTCCCCATCACAAGGCCGGGACGGCTGGCTGCTTCGTCCCGGCCAGCAATTTGCGGCGCAAGCGTCAAAAACAACTCATCCAGCAGCCGCTCTGCCAGGAAATCTCCCATTAACTGCGGCCCTCCTTCAACCAGGATCATGCCTTTTGCGTATATGCGCTCCACCGCCTCCAGGACAGCCTGTGCGCTGATCGGGCCACTATCGCCTACAACCTCAATGTGTGTAGAACGAGGGGCATCTTGTTCTTTGATCCGCGCTGCTCCCTGACTGGTGGTCACGATGAGCGCTACGACTTCATTCGATTGAAAGACGGGTAAATGAAGGTCCACATTCCCACGCATAGTAACGATGACATTCAATGGCAATCCAGTTTTTCCGAGGAGGGTTCGCAACTGCCGGTACGCACCGGCAAGCGGTCGATAGATGTAGCTGGCCGTCCAGAGATGGCGGGGAACCGATCTGAGTGTTCCAGCCCCAACAATTACAGCATCGGCAGTAGCACGCAAGAGGCCCATCACCATCTGATCGTGCTTGTTGAAGCCGCTGATCTCTCCTCCGCCTCCAGAGGCAGAAGCGTTCAAGGCCACAACCCCATCCACTGTGCTGACAAAGTTTCCAATAACGTATGCCCGATCTGGATGTAGCGGGAACTGGAGATGCCCATAAAGATTCGCCAGCTCTGCCGGGAGCGGGAGTTCATCTCCATGGGGTACTTCATAAAGTGTTTCCAGAGGTGTCAAAGTACTCACCGGCGTGCCTCGCTTATCACAAGGAACCCATTGCGCATCTGCTCCTCTGAAATGCGTCGCCGCTGCAGTTGCATTGCTCGCACAAATTGTGCATCATCGGGATCAGGCTCAATGTGAATACACATCATCTTTTCTCCTTTATTCTAAGTATCTTACGCTTTCCAGTTACGCTTTTTGTTTGTTGAAAGGCAGAAGCCAGCCGTTATGGAACTTCCAAAAGTATCGTAGAGCTACATGTGCTTGAATACTCTAACATACAGCTTCCTGGCGCTATTCCAGCCGCTCACCATACATAACATAATACGGGCAGAATGAACCTTCAAGTTTGCATCGTTTTTCTCCCTGGAAACGTACCACTATTGATTATCATTCATACTTCTTCCATCATGTTCCTAAAGAAAAGGAAATCAGACTAGAAAAACAACCTATGCCTAAAAAGCAAAAACCTAAAATAAATGAAAAAGCTCATGATCCTACTAATGATATTAAGCCTGGTATGGAGGTAGAAGCAGCAAGAGGCGACCTGGGCGAAGAAGATGTCAGCAAACCGAAAGTGGTAGACGTAGTCCAGGATCAGCAGGGCAATGTCGAAAAGGTCGTCGTCGAGAAGGGTGCTCTCTTCAAAAAGCGACTGGAGGTGCCAGCCGATCGCGTCCGGTCTATCGAGCGGGAGCCTGGAGACGAGCAAGCTCCAGGGAAAGTCATACTGGATGTCAGTGAAAAGGAACTGGAAGAACTCGCCCCGGTTGGCCTGGAAGAACTGTCTCAGGCCGACCCGCTTGATGAGATGGAGAGAAAAATACCCACTGCTGAAGGCGTGCGAGAGATGGAAGCCAGCAATGTCCTGGAACACATGGAGGAGGCAGAACCGCCATCTGTGAGAAAGAGCATTGCTGAACATCTTGGGGTCCCATCATTAGCAGATGAGGTTCAGCAGCCGGAGACACGGCTCACGCTCAAGCGATTGCTTCTGATACTGGGGCCAGGTTTTCTCTCCGGTATGTCAGGTAATGACTCGACAGCCGTTACTGCTTACGCCATTGATGGAGCGACAGTTGGGTATGGCCATCTCTGGCTCATGTTGCTCTCAACTCCGATGTATCAGGCCGTCCAATATGCCTGTGCCAAAATCGGGCGTATCACTCATAAGGGGCTGACAGAAATTCTACGAGAGCATTATGCTCGCTGGGTAGCTCTGTTCATCTCGATCGTGTTAATCGTTGCCAATATTGCGCTACTTGCCGGCGATCTAGTCGCCATTGGCAGTGGTCTCGAGTTGATTACAGGTCTCTCGTGGATATGGTTCGTCGTCCCTGTTGCTGCCGTCTTGTTGTGGTATCTTACAGTGTTCCGCAACTTCGAATCGCTCAAAAAAATCTTCATCGTCTTGAGCCTGGCCTTCGTTGCATATATATTTACCGCGATTCTCTCCAGGGCCAACTGGCAAGCTGTGCTCTTGCGCACGTTCATTCCCCAGGTGCATGTTGATATAGCCAGCCTGGCTGCAGCAGTTGCCCTGCTCGGTGCAACAATTACGCCCTATAGTATGATATGGCAGGCAGAGGGCGAAAAAGAGCAGAAGCGTCCTGGACGGCTAAAACATCAACTCCGCCTCACCGCTTTTGACGTTGCCAGCGGTGTCATCGGTGGCAATCTCGTATCCTACTTTATTATCGTCACAACGGCCGCCACCCTGTTTACGCATCACCTTTCAATCAACACTGCAGCGGATGCAGCCCGCTCGTTGGAGCCGCTGGCTGGCCCGTTCGCAAAGTACCTGTTTGCCATTGGCCTGATCGGAGCGGGTGTGATCGCCATCCCCATCTTGCTGGCCAGCACATCCTATGCTGTAGCCGGCTCTTTTGGCTGGCCGTCGGGGCTCTCCAAGAAACCCTGGCAGAACGAGGGCTTTTACCTGATTTTGACGGCTGCCTTGCTAGTTAGCCTCGTTGTGGCCCTGCTGCATTTTAATCCGATCCAGCTCATCTTCTGGGCGAACATCCTTGTTGGTATCCTTGCCTCGATCCTGGTGATCTTTATCTTCCTCGTTGGGAACAACCGCAAGATCATGCGCAACCAGCGTTTGGGCCTGCTCACCAACCTCTTTCTAGGGATCACGGCCCTGGTGCTCATTGCTGCTGCTGCTCTATTCTTCTATGGATTGGCGACCGGCCAAGGGAGCTAATCCAAACTTATGCAAATAGCGCTTGCCCCTCCAAAGCACCGCTAACCCTGAAAATATCCTGTCTTTTCACGAGAATTCCTCTTGAAAAAGCTTGACAGGAAAGCGCCTGTCTGGTATTATCATGAAGCACCGGATAAAATCAAAGTCGTTCGGAGCGCAACATCTACGAGGAGCCGTGGTGTAGTGGACTAACATGCCACACTGTCACTGTGGAGATCGCGGGTTCGAATCCCGTCGGTTCCGCTCGCACCAGTGTTCTACGAGCAGTAGACCTCTGGTCTCGTCAAACTCAACAACCCCGTCCAGCATGCGCAAGATGGGAAGGAATGCTGGACGGGGTTTGAGTGCGGCCACGATTTTTAGCTCCAAATCCACGTACATTCCTCCTGGCTCCAACATCAGGGTCACCATTTCCCGCCGCTCTTCCGCCGTGGCCACATCCCATAAAGCGGCCATGCCCGGGAGATGCTCGCCGGCTTCAACCACGTCCTCATAGCGAACGCCGTTGACCTCCGGCACATTGAGTTGTCCCAGCGCGAGTTCGACGGCGGCCATTTCTCCCTCGAACTCTTCATCGTCAATGTAGCCTTCGCGGTGCTGCTTCAGAATGCGTACGCGCTTGAGCTTGAGACGCTCTTTTTCTCGCTCGGTCGCCTCCTCTGTCTGGCCCTCCGCCTGGGCTTCGGCCAGCATTTGCTTGCGGACGATCTCACGCCAGTTCTCTGGGAGCGTTAAGCTCTTGAGCAGGTCTGCGAACAACTGGTGGACCATGTCAATGCGTATCATTAAGAACCCTCCGGCAGGACAGGGAATACGCCTAGCCTTGGCGGCATCGCGGTAGTACTCCCGCCGGTTATCGGGGGTATTGCCGGTATCACAGCGCAGCGGTAAGCCGCAGTGAATACAGGAGACGTACCCCGCGAACTCGTACAGATGCCGCACGGGCTCTGTGCGGGTGCTAGCGTGGTGCATGGATTGTGTCATCGAGCGGATGCGCTGCCATTCATCATAGGTGAAAGCAGCAGGATGCAGGCCCCGATGCCGTTGGTCATGGTACTTGACGGTTCCCCGATCATCTCCTGGGGCGTAGGCCGCGTAAAACTCGTTGCGCAGGATAGCGGTGATCGTATCTTTGTTGAACAGTCGAGCGCCAAAGCGCTTGCTGCCAGTGCGGTACCCTGCTGCATTAACTGCATCAGCAATTTTATCCGCCTCGACGCCTTTCATACCCAATTCACCAATCATGCGCAGCCCTGGGTACTCATCGGGGTCAAACTCTGGCGGCAACTTTGGCCCTGTGGAGCGATAGCCAAAGGGAATATCGCCATTGTAGAGTCCTTGCGCTGCTCGCTCACCCTTCCCTTTGCTCGTGTGTTTGGACAGCATATCAGAGAAGTAGGCGGCAATCGCCGCCAGAATCGTCAACTGGAGCATGCCTTCCGGTATGGAGTAGTCGATATGCTCGGACAGCGAGATGAAGGGCGTACGGCTTTGGGAGAGGATGCGAAAACTTTGCAGCGTCACCATGACGTTCCGTGACCAGCGGTCTAAGGTATGCACCATGACGATGAACTGCCCAGGTCTTGCCTGTACATCATCGAGGAGCTTCTTAAAGGCAGGTCGTTTGACTATCTGTTCGCCTCGTGCGCTGCGCTCATCGTCTTCATAAAAGATGGGCTCTGGCAAGCCCCGTAGCCTGCAGGCATCCCTGATAGCGCGCTTTTGCGCGTCAATGCTGAAGTTATCTTTCTGCATCTCGCTGGAACGGCGGACGTAGCCAGCGACCACTACACTTGGAGATGGTGAAGAAGCTTGCTGCTGCATCTTTGTGTTACTCCTGTTTATGCATGTGTTCATGTGACAAAGCAAAAGATAAAGCAAAATAAGAGTGGGTTTCACGCGAGCGGTTCATAAGTATCGCTATGCTCAGAAGTTGCTATAGTGACGCCGGCGAGCTTGAACTCCTCGACAAGGAAGGCGCTCTGTGTGGGGTCTTGCGTGAACCTGTCGAAACTGCTCACCGCCAGGATGGCTACGCTGCCCTGGTGGATGGCTTCGCCCAGGTGCTTGAGGGCAGGGCGATCGCTACCAGCGCTTACTGTTTGCACCTCAGTGGAGCCCTGATCGCGGGGTATGATATATCCATGCTCACGGCAGTAGGCGATGCAGCTATCAACCTGGGCCTGCACTGTGTGTATCTCGCCCAGCGGGGTGAGTTGGGAGCTCCTGGCGTAGAGCGCTACTCGATTGAGAGTTTTGTTGCGCTTTTGTCGTCGGCTCATATGTGTCTCCTCTATGTTGTTCTTCTGTTTGGGCCTGGAGAAAGAGGAACTGCTCCAGGCGAGTGCCGTGCTTCCGCAGGCAGCGCATGACAATGCGGGCGACTAATGCGCAAAACGCCACGACCTCTGGTGCGAGGCTTTCCTCTTGCTGGACTGCTTCTCGTTGTTCGTGTACCATCGTTCATCACTCCCTGCTCTAGCGAAATGCAGCTAAGCGCTGCTGCTTTCCATTGACGCAGGCAGTGTACCCAGGCGCTCCGGTCAAAACCGGGTTGCACCTGGGAATCAGGCAGGTTGCACCTGGGAACAAGATGAGAAGTACATCCTTTAACCGCTCCTCTTTTTTATGCCTCATTATTTTGAAAAGCCTCCATGCTTCTTTTGCTGTCACTGGTCTACTGCTCCTTCTTATGTTCATGGTGAAAGGAACGGCACTCATGATGAGCAGATTCCCAGACCTCATATTCTTTTCAGCGCCTGGCCGAACAATCCTCACACAGGAGCTAACTACCATTGGATTTGCTGCCCGCCTTCCCAGTACAGAATGCGTACCTGGATGCTGGAAGTGTCTTTCGGCAGGCTGCCGTTCGCTGCTACCCCTTCAATGGTTGCTTGCTGTATACCTGGCAGGCTCAACAGGATGCGCACTGCCTGGCGTCCTGTTTTGCCGGCAACCAGCTGCTTGATGCTCTGGAGATGCTGCTGGCTGAACTGGTACATCCATGTTCCCTCCAGGTGTACAGTAAGGCTTGCAACCTGCCGCCTTTGGTCTACGATCCTTGCGCGAAGGACGCTTATCTTCGCGACACCAACGAGGTGGTAGTGTGCTCCTCCTCGCTGGGCCAGCTCATGCGTGAGCACTTGCGCCGCTTGCTCCTCTAGAGCCGCTGCATCGTAAGCAATCGCGGTACATTGATCCGCAATGGTGACGTTGACCGCTGCAGCTTCTGCACCCACCTGATGATCGGTGCTCACGGAGCGCGTGCAGGGTGGAGTGACCAGCGCTTCATGCTGCATGAGCTGGGTCGTGAACGCCGCGTGCTCACTTTGGGTGAGCGTTGTCACGAGCCCTGCTACCACGTGGTCGATGTCTATCCGTGTGACATAGGTGTAATCCCGCGCATTCTGCCCGCCCTGGAAGGCGACGGTGTTCTGCGCCAGCACGGAGGGCAGGCAGCAGGCCTGGTTAATGTCACGAACAGGGATGTTGCCCTGCGGGCCAGGCTCGAGCGCGTGGGCAGAAACGGTCACTTCCCCGTAGGTGGGGGGTGTGGTGGCCAGCGCTGCCGGGATCACCGCGAGTTGATCGGTCGTGACCTGGACGCCATCGCTGCCGGTCAGGGTAGTCCCTGCGGCGACCGTTTGGGAGGTGAAGAGGCCATTGTAAAAGGTAATTGTGCCCAGCGCAGCTGCTGCGTCCTGATGGCCTTTGCCCGTGGCTGGAGCCGTTTTGGTTTGGATGACGGTGAGCGGCGGGAGCAGTCTCCCTGGGATGTGCGTCCCTCCTGGTCTTCCCGGCCCTACCATCATGGCTGTCGTTGTGGAGATATGACCCATGGCAGGAACAAGCGTGACGGTTGGGGTTGAGGCCGGGAATATCAGCACCGTCTGGAAAGCGATGCCAAGCAGCACCCACACCTGCAGTCAAGCGAGCAATGATCACTACTGTGCAGTGGGCGAGCAGAGGTGTGTGTTCAACCGGTTCTGGATAATCCAGGGGACGAGCACCTTGCGGTTCATCTTCCAATCTCACAAGTTGTCTTGGGTTGCTGTCGCCTGTTGCAAGCGTGCCCTCTACCACCTGCTCGTCTGCTGGTTCCGGTAGGTCTGGCTCGCGCACAAAATACACATGAATGGTCTCGGTGACCATTGATTCTTCTCCGTTTGGCGGACGTTCACCTTTTTCCCCTGGCACGGCATGTAACGGTTGCGCGTCATGTTGGTGATCCAGCCATTGCAAGATGGCGTTGATATCGCCTTGTCGTTGGTCTGCCATATTGTTACCCTCATCTCCTGGTGGGGGAATGCCATGCGTTCCCCCTGATCTGCTCTCTTACGCGCTACACATTGACTTTGACTTCGCCGGGTTTGGCCGGTCGAAACCTCCCGTTCTCATTGATGAACACAATGCGCTGATCCTCGATATGGATCACCATGTCTGGTTTGCCATCGCCATTCACGTCCTGGAACGTCAGCGTAACGGGGGTTAAATCCTCTCCATTGCCAAACAGAATGGGTCCGAGATAGATCACCGCGTGTGAACAGTCGCCTCCAGGGCACTCGATCACCTCCACATGGCGGTTCAGATTGATGGCAATAAAATGGCTTGGATTGGCGGCTGAGTCGTTATGCCCCACAATGGCATCCGTCTGAAACGTGCGCGGCCTGCCATAGCGCCAGTCATCCTGAGTCACCTGCCACCAGTTGAGGAGAATGCTTCCCACAACCCATAGCGCCAGCATCGCCAGCATCCCAAGCCCGAGAATGAGCAGCCAATAGGGGCGGCGCCTGGAAGGTTCTTCTGTCTCGTACTCCACCATATCCTGTCTTTGGCGATGCTGCCCTGCTGACGATTGCCTGGATGCCCGCTGTACTGGTGGTGGGCCAGAATGCAAAATGTATTGCCGGTTTCCCTGGCGGATCACCAGGGGCTGGTCTGATGGTGACTGAGGCTGGTAGCGTCTTGCGCTGGTAGGCATACAAGCAGGCCAGACATCATCATAGCCCTCTTCCTCCTCATCTACCTCCTCCACTATCTCCTCATCTTCCTGGATCTGCTGCCTGTGCGGCTGTTTGGCAGGCGCTGTATGCGACTGAGTAGATGTTCCTGCCCGTCTAGGCTGTGCGAGCGTTCCTTTTGCCGGTACACCGCTAGCCCTGGTAACGGAACTGTTTCTCCCTGGTAGAGACGCTCCCGGACCCTTTTGCTCTTTCATGCGCTCACCGTACTTTCTCGGGGAGTGTGCGGTCTCCGGCAGGCAGGATGAGCATGGTACGGCGGTATGCGGGTACCGTCAGGGCAATATCCTTGCTCCCAAGGTTGCGCAGGGAAATAAGAGGTTTATGATCGCTCATGGTTTCGCCTTTCATCTTGACTAGAGGGTATGCCATGAGATTAAATTCTCATGGGAACGATTGAACTGACTAAGGTCGAAAGCTTCCCTTTGGCTGGCCTCCGTGTGGAAGACGGAGGCCGGCTTGTTTTTCACCTCCTTTCGCCGCTTGTGTGAGCTTCTCATCCCCTTCCAGAAGCTTGTCCATACTGAGAAGCCAAGGCAGAAGCCCCTTTGATTGAAGCGAGTGTCATGAAACTCCTCTATCGAGCTACCTTATGGTTACTGGCAACACTCACTCTGGCTTTGCCTCGACGAGTTTCACAGTTCACACATGTCTTATAGTACACTGTTAAAATCGAAAAATCAAGACTTTTGCTGATAAAAAATGTTTTTTAACGTTTTATGTTAATATCCAGGCTCAGAAAAGCTCCTGTTGACACAAACCGGCATTTATTGGAAAATGCGGTTAATATTTGACAGGAGGCCGTATGGAGACCGTAGATCAGTTGCGTAAACGTGCGGGGCTACAGGTTAAGGAGCTAACGGAGTTAGCAGATATTTCTGAGTCTTCGTATCGCAAGATGGTACGAGGTGAACCTGTAGGTGAGGTCTTGGTGTATCGCGTGCTGCGTGTGTTATCCGAACGTCTCAAGCGCGAGATAACGCTTGATGACGTGAGTGGACTGAATATTTTATGATGGCTCCCCATGCGTCAACGCAGGGGCTTCTCGGTGCCGAGCGCCACGCCTTGTCGTCCCAAGGCGGTTTGCAAATATTTAGAGCAGCATTCTGGTCCCTATCGCGGATGACCCCACAGTGCTCACAGCGATAGACGCGCACCGCCATAGGCATTTCCTGCCGATGCCCACAGTCATGACATGTTTGGGCGGTGTATGCTGGTGGCACTTTGATTCCCGTTCTCTCAGTTTCTTCCACTTTAGAGCACAGTGCGGAGAGAAATGCCGACCAGGCTGCATCTGTAATCGATTTATTCAGGCCAGCGTTCGCGCTTGCCCTCGGTCATAGCAAACTTGTCAACGATGTGCTATGCTCTTAGCAAGAGGTGAAAAGATGCTCCCTTGTCCGCAATGTCGAGCCTTCAGACGGACTATGGGAGCAAAGGAGGATCTACCATGTCGATTAGCCTGGACGATGTCGAAAAACTTCAGGCGGTCTATCCGGACTACCGCATCGAATTGCGAGAAGGAAAACTGATTGTTATGAGCCCATCAGACAGCACGTCTGGCGAAATCGGAGCCCGCTTCATTCGGCTCTTAGGCGCCTGGCTTGATGTCCATAACGCCGGACGAGTTTTGGATGCCAGCACCGGCTTTCGTCTACCCAATGGCGATTTGCTCTCCCCCGATGTCTCCTTTGTGTCACGCGAGCGCCTCAAGCACAATCCCCGCACATACCTGACAGTAGTTCCTGAACTGGTCGTCGAGATCAAATCAAGCCGGGACCGCCTGCGTGAGCTGCAAGAGAAGATCGCCCTCTTTTTACGTCAAGGGGTCCAGGTCGGCCTGCTCATTGATCCTGATACCCATACCGTCTGGGTCTACCGCTCCAGTGGACTGAGGAAGAGTGCCGAAGGCGAAGAGTCCCTGCCAGTGGGAACACCCTTGCGCGATGGAGAGACGCTGAGCATTCCTGAACTCTTTCCCGGTTGGGAATTTCCGATCACAAGCCTCTGGCCCCCGGTCTACGAATAACGTGGAACTCCACCTTCGCCTGTGGACGAGTGATCAGGCGAGTGACGAGCAGAGCCGTGTGCTGTTTGCTCGTGCGATATGACCTCACCTGGCTTCCGTTCTCTCAGTTCGTTCATCCGTATCGGCCTGGCAAGGCACAAGCAAACTTCTATAGTCTCTTAACTGCATTTTTGCATACCTGGAGCAGGTCCTTGTGGGAGAACAAGCAAGGTTGTTCCCAGGTTTCCCCGCTTTTCTCCCAGGTGGCTTCCGCCTTCTGCCGTCGTTTCGAGACCCCCATTCGCTAGACTTGTTGCCAGGGATGCAGTGAGCTTGCAAGCGCAAGAACGCCGAACACAAGCACTATCGATGCTTTCTGGCGTAGCATATACGAAAGCGCTGCTTCCATCAAACGATCACAAGAAGCTGTACAGGGTAAAGGAAGGATACATGCGCTATGGCTAAAGCACAAAACTCACCCAATGAGGACCAATCGCGTGGCTCCGACGAGCAACAGTCCTCTGGTACGCACTCGGCGGCTTCCTCAATGCGCGCACAAGCATCAAGTGAACACGATGCCTTCGCGGAAGACGATATCCCGGAGGATGATGCAACGGGGTGGAGCGCGCAGTTTGTCGCCCCGTTCCAGCCATCTGGGCCGCTGCCTCCCACGAATCAGCAGGCAGCCCCGGCAAGTACGAACATGCCTGGCGTACCGGCGCAGGGGAGAACAAGGCTGGGGCGATTTCCCATACTCAAGGTGGTCCTGATCAGTGCGCTCATCGGGCTGGCTGCCGGGTTCCTCGCGCTATCGGTCTTCGCACAGCCAGCATCTCACCTGAACCCCACGGCAAAGAATCCCCCGCATGGATCCCAGGTGGCACATTCAGCGCCAACGGCCAGGCCGAAGCACACCGTTCAGGCGAAGCCAACTCCGACCAAAACCACAGCCACCCCACCGGCAACGCCTCAGGGTGACTGGATACCTTCGGCGCAAACCCTGCAGCAGCTCGGGTGGACGGCAGTCGGCCTTTCGACGGCAGATGCCATTGAGGCCGAGCGAACCGCCTGGACTTTCACCGACCGCGAGATGAGCCTGGACTGGCGGAACGTGGGAACACGAGAGGAGCATGGCGGCACGTTTACCGCTGCGGTGTTTCTCCTGACGCCCAATGCCAGGGTGCGGTTTTTCCAGAACGATGTGCGCGTGATGAACGATGTGCTCTTTGACCGGATGGAGCAGGAGCAGTTGGTTCAGGAGATGGTCAATGCCCAGCCGCGCCTTGTCCAGTTCCAGGTAGAGGGCCAGCAGGAGTTTGCCTGGGTCGATGTATCTTTCGAACTCTGGCAGTCCCGGCTCGACCC
>CADDZH010000089.1 GCA_902812455.1 Chloroflexota bacterium
TTCCATAATACAGCGAGCAACCGCGTCGTGGCTTTCTATCCCAGCCCCGGCGGAGCTATGGAATCCCAGCTTGACCTGGAGAGCTGGGAGGAGCTAGTCAGGAGCAATCCTATCTTGCGTGAGCTGGAGCCGGATGTCGAGGCCCTGCTGATTAATCGCGTGCGGGATGCAAGAGAATACTACATCGTTCCAATTGATGCCTGCTACCAGCTTGTGGGCCTGATTCGCCAGTCATGGCGGGGGTTGAGCGGGGGTAGTGAGGTTTGGGAAGCGATTGCTGGATTCTTTGCGAGCCTGCGAGCGAAATCTCAGCCTGTGAAAGGAGAACCAGATGCCAGACCTGAACTTTGAGGTGGCCGGTGCAGAGGTTCCTCCCTTTGCAGCAACTCCCACAATCATCTTCAAGCTGCACATCACCAACACTGGAGATGAATCTCGTGCAGAACCCCGGCGTATCCATAGCATTGCTCTTCGCTGCCAGATCCGCATCAATGTGACACACCGGCGCTATAGCCCTGAAGCCCAGGCACGGCTGCTAGAAATTTTTGGCGAACCGAAGCAATGGAGCCACACACTGCATCCTTTCCTATGGACGCATGCCAGCATAGTGGTTCCACAGTTTACTGAAAGCACAATTGCAGATCTGCCCGTTCCATGCACATATGACTTTGAGGTGGTAGGCACAAAATACTTCGATGCGTTAGAGGATGGCGAAATACCGCTCATCTTCCTGTTCAGTGGAACAGTCTTCTATCAGGGTGAGCAAGGCAACTTGCAGGTAGAACAAATTCCCTGGTCGAAGGAAGCCACATTTCGCCTGCCGGTCGCAGTATGGAAAGAAATGATAGCGCGTTACTATCCCAACAGCGCCTGGATTCGCCTGCACAAGGATATTTTCGACCAGTTGTATCGCTATAAAGCAACTCATGGACTGCCGACATGGGATGATGTTGTTACGCATCTCTTGCAGGAAAAAGACGAGGGAGTGCTTTCATGAGACTAGAGCAAGTCAAAGAAATTGCCAACGCAGTCCTTTATGAGGGCTATCTCCTCTATCCATATCGCCACTCGGCAATCAAGAATCGCCAGCGCTGGACGTTCGGTGTGGTCTATCCACGCGAATATAGCCAAGCCAACGGTGGCATAGAACCGTGGACGATGCGCACCGAGTGCCTGGTAACCAGCTCACCTGACACGGTGCTCGATGTTCATGTGAGGTTTTTGCACCTGCTGGTGCGTTCTGTAGGGCAAACTGGGGCAGCAGAGCCTCCTTCACAGGCGTACTCTGGGAGCGAGGAAGGCAGCGAATGGAGCATAACCAGTTGCCTGGAAGACGAGCCATGGGAAGAGGGCATGGAGCGCGAAGTGAGTGCAGTGAATCTCTCCATAAGCGACCTGCTTGAGCAACCGCAGGTTGTGGAGATCGCCTTTCCCGGCGGCCGCATGGTGGAAGAATCGCCAGAAGGCACAATTGTTCGCGAGCAGCAAGCATTGCGAGGCGCTGTTATCATCGCCGCCGAGGCCCTGAAGTCAGAGGGCTTGGATACATTCAAAATTAGCGTGCAGGTAGAAAACAGAACGCCTGAAACCGGCGAAGTGACGAACCTGCGCAATGCCATATTGCAGTATTCGTTTGTCTCTACCCATACTATCTTACAGGCACACATGGGAGCGTTCGTTTCGCTGATGGATCCACCCGAAGTGTTGCGCACTGCTGCCCAGGCATGCCAGAATACTCGCACCTGGCCGGTGCTCGCCGGGGACGAAGGTGAGCGGGATATGATGCTCTCATCGCCCATTATTCTCTATGACTACCCGCAGATTGCGCCGGAAAGCCCTGGCTCGCTTTTCGATGGAACCGAGATCGACGAAATTCTTACCTTACGCATCATGACGCTGTCAGATGAGGAGAAAGAGCAGATACGGCGCGGGGACGAGCGAGCACGTGAGATACTGGAGCGAACGGAAAGTCTTTCGCCCGAACAATTTATGAAGCTTCACGGTACCATTCGCAGTCTGCGACCAGTCGACGAAAGCACATAATGACATAACCATGAGCGTGAACAAATTAAGAACCTTTCGAATGTCATGTTGAGCGAAGCGAAACATCCGCTGTCGATCGACAGAGATCCTTCGCTTCGCTCAGGATGACAAGTGATCCGTGATTCTTGCCGATCTTGCTTGGTAAAAATCATTATCTGCCCTGAAGGAGAAAGCGTATGCGTAGCGGGGATTGGAATAGGGAATATCCAGGTGAGGATTATCCTCCGCCAGCATCTGTGATCATAGCTGGTAGAGAGGTGAAAGCTGGGGATCGTGTGCGCCTGCATCCAAAAGCCAGGGCTGATGCATTCGATATGCTGCTCGAAGGGAAAACGGCGAGGATCGAGGCCATCCAGCAGGATTTCGAGAATCGCCTCTACCTGGTGGTAACCATGGATGATGATCCTGGCAGGGAGCAGTGGGATGAGCGCGTGCTTCCTGGCCATCGATTTTTCTTTTTCCCGGAGGAAGTAGAAGTGCTGGAGGAGAGTTTATGAGTCTTGCAGGAGAAGGCAAGCCCAGGCGCATCTTAATCGCCTGTATTGGTAATATCTTTCTAGGAGATGATGGCTTTGGGGTCGAGGTGGCGCAACGGCTAAAAGACCGGCGCTACCCGGAGGGCGTGCAGATCGTCGATTTCGGTATTCGCGGCATGGATCTGGCGTATACCCTGCTAGACGATTACGATGCGCTCGTGCTTGTGGATGCAGTTCCACATGGTGGCCAGCCAGGGACTCTCTACCTGATTGAGCCTGATTTGTCAGGCTTAAACCCGGAGAAAGGGGCAGAAGCGGGGAGAGTGGGACTGGATGCTCACAGCATGGATCCTGTCAAAGTGCTTACCTTTGCCAGAACTCTCGGAGCCAGGCCAGTCCGCACGCTGCTTGTCGGCTGCGAGCCTGCTCCTTTTGGAGGCGAAGATTACGCTGAGATGCAGATGGGGTTGAGCAAGCCGGTTCAGGCCGCTGTTGATAAGGCCATTGAAATGATCGACTCACTTGTTCAGGAATTGCTATCGTAGGTTCCCGATTTATCGTGGAACCCGATGTATCGCGCCCCCACCAATTCATTGGCAAGTTGTCAATTCATTGATACATTGGCCTCCCTGACGGGAGCCAGGTTTGACGAAAGGAGCAAAACCATGTCTAAGGCACTTCTTGTAGTACTTGCAGTCATTTTACTCATTGTAGGATACCTGTTTATCCAATCATTGCCAGACATCCAGCGTTATCTCAGAATTCGCTCGATGTAATGGCCGGGCTGGTAAGCGCCGGAAAGTCGGGCGAGGTTCATTTTTTGCACCAAAGCGGGGAAAGGATCAGTAGGGGCGGGGATGGACGGGAAGCGAAGTGGGGGCGCTTGCGCCGCCCGCGTTCCCGGGCACCTGGCATAGATGGCGGGGCGAGGCAAGCCTCTCCACCTCCCATCCACGCCGCCCCCGCCCCTACAGAAATGATGCAGGATGCATGAACTGGCTATTGCCCAAAGTATCGTTGACACCGTTGAAACGAAGGCAACGGAGTGTAGCGCAACACGAGTGAAGGGTGTGCGACTACGCATTGGTGAAGCGAGTGGCGTGGTGATTGACTCGTTGACCTTTTGCTTTGACATGGTAGCCAGCCAGTACCCGCTCTTGTCCGGCGCTCAACTGCTCATCGATACTGTGCCGCATCGCGGGCGATGTCGTCACTGCGCCAGCGAATTTGCCATAAGCAACTTTGTCGCGCAGTGCCCGTTGTGCGAGCAGTGGGACACCGAAGTCATTTCCGGCACAGAGCTCCAGCTCGTTGAAATGGAAATCGAAACGGCGTAGAGGCCCGATTTATCGCGCCCATGTCATGTTGAGTGAAGCGAAACATCCGCTGCCGATCGACAGAGATCCTTTGCTTCGCTCAGGATGACATATTATAGAGCCTTTAATTTGTTAAGACTCATTATCGCTCCTAGAGAGAGGTATACATGCCCAAAGTCACTATTGCACAAAATATCCTGGCAGCCAATGATAGCATTGCTGAAGAGATCAAGCAGCAGCTTTCAGCGCAGGGCATTCGCACGATCAACCTGATGAGTTCGCCGGGCGCCGGCAAGACGACCTTGCTAGAGCGCACTATTGAGTGGCTCAAGGGACAACTTGCAATCGCTGTGATTGAGGGCGATATCGAGACAACCGCAGACGCGGAGCGCATTGAGGCAGCGGGCGCGGAGACAGTGCAGATCAATACGCGGGGAGCATGCCACCTGGAGGCGCATATGGTTCGTGACGCGCTACAGCAGCTTGACCTGGCACATATCGACCTGCTCTTTATCGAGAATATCGGCAATCTTGTCTGCCCTGCTGCCTGGAATCTGGGAGAGGATACCAGCGTCGTTGTCGTAAGCACCACGGAAGGGGACGACAAGCCGGCAAAGTATCCGCAAATGTTTGCGGCCTCGCAGGTCATGATCATGAATAAGCTTGATTTGCTGCCCTATGTGGATTATGATCTGAAGAAAGCGAAGAGACTGGCACTGTCCGTCAACCCCCATCTACGAATATTCGAGATGAGTTGCAGGACTGGCGAAGGTCTGGATGCCTGGTGTGAATGGCTTATGGCAATGGCGCGAGGTAGAGAATCTCTTGTAGGTATACAGACACTAGAGACGTAGCTTTGAAGTTGCTAGCGGGAAGTGTGATCTTCTATGGCACCGGTGATGGGGAGAACCATTGAGCGAAGACGCATCCTCGTGCAGGGGATTGTGCAAGGCGTAGGCTTCCGGCCTTTCGTCTATGGGCAGGCCATACGCCGGGGCCTGACTGGCTTCGTCTTCAATGATAGCAATGGCGTGACCATCGAGATCGAGGGGACACCCAATGAACTTGATGGCTTCCAGCATGCCTTATACACAGAGGCGCCACCCCTGGCACGCATCGATGCTGTAACCATCGCAGCGATACCGCCTCGCTATGAACATGCCTTCGTCATTACTCATAGCCACGCCGGCAGCGAGCGCAGGGCACTCATCTCGCCCGATACTGCCACCTGTGATGATTGCCTGCGCGAGCTTTTCGACCCCGCAGACCGGCGCTACGGCTACCCGTTCATCAACTGCACCAATTGCGGCCCGCGCTTCACCATCGTTCAGGATGTACCCTACGATCGCGATAAGACAACGATGCGGGTGTTCCCTATGTGTCCCGCCTGCCAGGCAGAATACGATAACCCCCTCAACAGGCGCTTTCACGCCCAGCCCAACGCCTGCCCTACCTGTGGCCCTCACGTGTCCCTGCTCGATTGGAATGAAACAACATCTGTAGGGGCGGACGAGGATGAGAGGGGTGGTAGGGACGCTTGCGTCGCCCCCTCAGATCATTCATACGACACCATTATCACTGCCGCCCGGCGCCTCGCTGCTGGCGCCATCCTTGCCATCAAAGGCCTGGGAGGCTACCACCTGGCATGCGATGCGCTCAATGCCGAGGCCGTGCAGCGCTTGCGCCAGCGCAAACACCGCGAGGCCAAACCCTTCGCCCTCATGGTACCTGACGTGGAAACAGCCCGCCAACTGTGCCATGTGAGCGAAGCAGAGGCAGAGCTGCTGCAATCGCGCCAGCGTCCCATTGTGCTCTTGAAGCAGCGTACCGGCTGCCCGGTAGCGCCGGCCGTCGCTCCGGCCTACAACACGCTGGGCATCATGCTGCCCTATACGCCATTGCACCACCTGCTGCTGCACGCCTTCGCAGAAGCCATTGGACCTGGTTGCCCGGCAGTACTCGTCATGACTAGCGGCAATGTGAGCGATGAACCTATCGCCTACCGGGACGATGACGCTCAGCACCGGCTAGCGCCTATCGCCGATGGCACGTTGACACACAATCGCGATATCCACATGCGCTGCGATGATTCAATCGTGCGCACCGTGGCTGGCGGCCAGCAGGTGTTCCGCCGCTCGCGTGGCTATGTGCCTGAGCCGATCCCGCTTGCATTCGATTGCTCGCTGCCACTGCTGGCCTGCGGCGCTCATCTCAAGAACACGTTTTGCCTGGGCAAAGCGGGACAGGCCTTTATCAGCCATCATATCGGCGACCTGGAGAACCTGGAGACCCTCACCTCGTTCCGTGAAGGGATCGAGCATTTCCAGCGCCTCTTCGATATTTATCCTGAAGCGATTGCTTACGACCTGCATCCCGAATACCTGGCCACCAAATATGCGCTCGATAGTGATATCCCACAGAAGATTGGCGTCCAGCATCATCATGCCCATATAGCCAGTGTCCTGGCCGAGCATGGCCTGGCCGGGCCGCTGATCGGCATTGCTGCCGATGGTACAGGTTATGGAACCGATGGAGCAGTATGGGGCTGCGAGATTATGGTGGCTGGCCTCGTAGGGTTTGAGCGGTTGATGCACCTGGCCTATGTCCCGCTTCCCGGAGGCGAACAGGCCATACGCCAGCCCTGGCGCATGGCAGCCGTTTACCTCGCCCAGGCCTACGGCGATGCATTCTTAGACCTGGATATTCCCTTCGTTCGCCAATTCGATCGCTCAAAATGGCGCATGCTATCCCAAATGGTCGCGAAGGGCATCAATAGCCCACCAACATCGAGCCTGGGGCGCTTATTCGACGCGGTTGCCGCGCTGGTAGGTATACGCAATGAGGTACTCTACGAGGGCCAGGCAGCCGTTGAGTTGGAGATGCAGGCCGCGCAAACGGACAGCAGGGATATTTATCCATTTGCTATCGGAGAACAGATGCCAGCATTGCTGGACGTGACGCCTATGATCCGTGCCATTGTGTACGATATCCAGCAGCATGTACCTGTATCACTGATCGCATATCGTTTCCATTGCTCAATTGCAGCATTGCTGGCAGCAGCCTGCCTCAAAGTTCGTGAGCAGAGCGGGTTGAACACCGTTGCGCTTAGCGGTGGCGTCTTCCAGAACCGCCTGTTGCTTGAGCAGCTTATACCACTCCTGGAGGCAATGGACTTCCAGGTCTATACGAACCGGCGCGTGCCGCCCAACGATGGTGGCATCAGCCTTGGGCAGCTCGCTATCGCTGCCACGAAGTTATCTGTAGGGGCCCAATTCATTGCGCCCTGAAACCAGTTGAAAGGAGAATCAACATGTGCCTCGGTATTCCTGGTAAGGTTATAGACATCGTGGACGATGCCAACTCCATCGCCAAGGTCGATGTTTCAGGCGTGAAGCGCAACGTCAATGTGGCCCTGGTACGCCCTGAAGGTATCGGGCCTGGAGATTGGGTCTTGATCCATGTCGGCTTCGCCATGAGCAAAATTGACGAGGCTGAAGCCCAGGACACGCTGAAAGCCCTAAAAATGATGGGCGATGTCTATACTGACGAACTCAAAATGATCCATTCCAGCCAGATCGAATGAGGCGTTCATGAATTCAATGAACATGGAAAGGGAACAATCAGACCTGCTGGCCCTTGTGAGGGCACGCTTCGAGCAAAGCATGAGTGTGCCTGAAGCATTCTTCGCGGCTGAGTCAGGACGTATTGCCGAGGCATGCTGGGCCATGGCTCGCCGCTTCCACCAGGGTGGTCGATTGCTCGCTTTCGGTAACGGTGCCTGGGCAACCGATGCGCAACATGTCTCGGTCGAATTTGTACATCCGGTCATCGTTGGCAAGCGAGCGTTGCCAGCCCTTGCGCTTACCAACGATAGCGCCACACTGAGCGGCCTGATGGCCGGAGGAGATGCTGAGATGCCTTTCTCCCGCCAACTGAGGGCGCTGGCCCGGCCACAAGACATAGCGATGGGCTTCTCACCGGATGGGAATAGCGCCAATGTGCTGGCAGGGCTGGCCATTGCCAAAGAGATGGGTCTGCTCACGCTGGCCCTTGTTGGTGGCAATGGCGGATTGTTGAAGCACGCAGGGATGGATTTCTGCTTCGTGGTGCAGGCGGACGATCCGCTGGTCATCCAGGAGACGCATGAGACGCTGTACCATGTGTTATGGGAACTGGTACACGTTTTCTTTGAACATGAAGGGTTATTGGAATGACGAATCACGAAATGCCAGGCGCTCCATACTGCATACCTGATGCAGAAGGACACTGTATCACCTGTTCCGATGAAGCCGTGTCTGTGAAAGTCTTACAAGTTGACCAGGGAGCAGGCGTAGCGCTGGTTGCGGTAGAGGACAAGACAGAGGAGATTGATATAAGCCTGGTGGAAGGTGTTGCGCCGGGCGACCTGCTGCTGGCGCACGGGGGCGTAGCTATTGGCCATCTAGAAGAGGGAACCAATGAATAGCGCAGAGGGTTCTGAGTACGATCGGCTCTTTTACCCCTTCCTTTTTGAGGGAGGCAGAGCCAGTATAGAGGATGTCCTGGCTCAGGTGCGCCACTCGACACTTGAAAAGTGCCACGAGGTGGTGGCGCTGCGCCGTGCGACGCTCGAAGGCTGGGGCCTGCAGATTGTTGCGGCTGGCCAGGCGATGGCGCAGGCCTTTGCCGGGGGAGCTACGCTGCTGGCTTTTGGCAACGGGGGAAGCACGACCGACGCTCAAGACCTGGTGACCGAATTGCTTAACCCGCCGTTCCCACACTGGAGACCTTTACCGGCTATCGCCCTGACGAACGACATCGCCGTGGTCACGGCGGTAGGCAATGATGTCGGGTTCGAGAATGTGTTTGCCCGCCAGGTAATTGCTTATGGCCGGAAGGGCGATATTGCTCTTGGCATCTCGACAAGCGGCAACTCAACCAATGTGCTGGTGGCTCTTGAGCAGGCAAAGAAGCAAGGGCTCCTGACCGTAGGACTGGTGGGATATGAAGGCGGGAAAATGATGCGCTCACCCGCAGTGGATATATGCATCAATTCACCAAGCGATCACATCCCGCGCATCCAGGAAGCGCAGGCGACGGTTTATCACGCGCTCCTTGAACTTATTCACATCTTATTGAATAATCAGTAACGTAGAGTGCCAATTCATTGGCATGTTGACTCCCTTGTGGGGTCAGGAAAGACGAAGGGAGGACACAGATGAGTATGAAATATGTTGACGAGTACCGGGATGCTGACCTGGCGAAGCGCATTTGTACTGAGATTGAAAAACTGAGCGCTGGCCAGCCTCTCAAGTTGATGGAAGTGTGCGGCGGCCATACCCACACCATTTACAAACATGGGATCGAGGATATCTTGCCAGGCAACATCGATCTCGTTCACGGGCCAGGCTGCCCCGTTTGCGTCCTCCCCATGGGCCGCATCGACGATGCCATCGCCATTGCTCGCATGGATGGGGTAATCTTCACCACCTTTGGCGATATGATGCGCGTTCCAGGCTCTAAAGGCAGTCTGCTCGATGTTAAGGCCGAGGGGGCCGATGTGCGCTTTGTTTACTCACCCCTGGATGCCCTCAAGCTGGCCCGGCAGTATCCCGACCGGCAGGTCGTCTTCTTCGCCATCGGCTTTGAAACGACTGCTCCTTCTACTGCCATAACACTCCTGAGAGCAAAAGCCGAAGGGATCGAGAATTTCTCGGTCTTCTGTAATCACGTGACGATTGTGCCCGCCATCAAAGCCATCCTGGACTCGCCCGACCTGCGCCTCGATGGCTTCATCGGCCCCGGCCATGTCAGCATGGTCATAGGTATGAGGCCCTACAACTTCATTGCTCGTGACCATCACAAGCCGGTAGTGATATCCGGGTTCGAGCCGCTGGATATTATCCAGTCCGTCTACATGATTGTCAAACAGATTAGCGAGGGCCGCGCGGAAGTTGAGAACCAGTATACGCGAGTAGTGCGCCCGGAGGGCAATGTCAAGGCGCTCGAAGCTATGGCGCGCACGATGGAATTACGCCCATTCTTTGAATGGCGCGGCCTTGGCTTCATTACGCATAGCGCCCTCAAGTTACGTTCAGAGTTCGCAGACTGGGATGCCGAGTTACGCTACGAAGTGCCTGGATTGCGCGTGGCCGATCCTAAGGCCTGCCAGTGTGGTGAGGTACTCAAAGGTGTGATCAAGCCCTGGCAGTGCAAGGTCTTCGGCACGGCCTGCACACCCGAAACGCCCATCGGAACCTGCATGGTTTCTCCAGAGGGAGCCTGCGCCGCCTACTTCAATTACGGGCGCTTTTCGATGGCAGCCGAGCGTCATCGCCTGAACGTTCTTCCTACAGCCAATGTCCAGGTATGAGGGCAATAGGTTGCCAACCTTTGGGGTGATTCACGAGGATGAGCCGATAAACCGGCGGTGGGCGCAATGAATTGCGCCCCTACGGTGTACCCGGAAGGTTAGAGAGCCGGGCGATACAAAAAGAGGAAGCACATATGGATACATCTATAACGAACAATGCGTCTCCCGTTGACGACGTACTGAAAAAGATCGAGCGCACGCGGCAGGCTCGTCGCCATAAATTTTACCTGCGCGACGAGAAAGTGACCCTCAGTCATGGCAGCGGCGGCAAGGCAACCCACAACCTGATTGAAGGCGTCTTTGCTCCAGCTTTTTCAAACCCCCTCCTTGATCCCATGGATGATGCTGCTACCTTCGGCATCAATGGCACGGGAGAGCGCCTGGCGTTCACCACCGATACTTACGTGGTCAGCCCGCTGTTCTTCCCCGGCGGAGATATCGGCAAACTGGCGGTTCATGGCACGATCAACGACCTGGCCATGGCCGGAGCGACGCCATTATATCTTTCAGCCGGCTTTATCCTGGAAGAAGGTTTCCCTATAGCCGATCTGAAGCGTATCGTTGCCTCTATGGCGCAGGCGGCAACTGAGGCAGGTGTCGCTATCGTTACCGGTGATACGAAGGTTGTGCAGCGTGGCAAAGCTGATGGGCTGTTCATCAATACGGCAGGAGTGGGCGTGATCCGCACGAGCTGGCCAATTGGCCAGACCCGCTTGCAGCCAGGAGACAGGGTGCTCCTCAGCGGCCCGGTCGGCAATCATGGCATCGCCATTATGATGGCGCGCGAAGCGCTGGATATTGAGACAGATGTGCAGAGCGACACAGCTCCGCTTCACACGCTCGTAGCTGCGATCCTGGAAGCAGCCGGTGAAGGAGTGCATTGCCTCAAGGACCCCACACGCGGCGGAGTGGCGACGGCGCTCAATGAAATGGCGCTCGCCTCAGAGGTTGCCATTGCGCTCGACGAGCACGCGGTGCCCGTTCATCCAGAAGTACGTGGCGCCTGTGAGATTCTGGGCCTTGATCCGCTGACCATTGCCAACGAGGGCAAGCTGATCGCCATCGTGGCTCCAGAACAGGCGGAAGCTGCGCTGGCGGCTATGCGCAATCACCCGCTTGGGCAAGAAGCGGTGATGATCGGCACTGTTCAGGAGGAGCCGCCAGGGATGGTCTTTCTGCGTACTGAGATCGGCGGCATACGCGTGCTGGATATGCTGGTTGGAGACCCGCTGCCCCGCATCTGCTAAATCTAGGGTAGGGGCAGGGCTTGCCCCTGCCCTGGTTCCGGGTATTCAACACGTCTCGGATTCCAGGGCGAGCGTAAGGGCCAACGCTGTATCCAGAATGCGGAGAGGGACGGTTAATAGGCGAACGGGCGACCATAAAGGCCCACCACCCCGCTCCACAACCGCCCTCGCCCCTACGATATACGCCATGCCGCTCCATGCTCCTCGCTCACCCCAGCAAACCTACCCATGTAAAGTTCAAAGGCTTACGGCTACTGCTACCAGTACACAAAGCTCGCCTGGATAATCTCTCGTAGCTCCTCGGCTCCCACATCACGTGGACAGTTGACAAGCAATCGCTGCTGCTTGAGTGTGCCATCGATGAGGGCAGGAATATCGGCTTCTCCATAGCCAAGCGCCTCCAGCCCGTTGGCGATGCCCGTATCGCGCATCAGCGAGAGCAGGGTGTGTGGCAGCGCCTCTCGCATCTCGGCCTCACTGATCCCACTTACACTTCCTCCCAGCAGTTGGGCAGCCTTCAAGTGGCGCTCAGGGTTGGTGGGATATGTCCAGCGGAAGGTGGACGGCGCAGTAATCACGACAGAGAGACCATGTGGAATGATCGGCTCATTTGCGGGGTAGTCCGGCGGTGAGAAGTGTTTCACGAGGCCGGCGATGGGATAGGCAATGGCGTGCGGGACGTGGACGCCTGCGTTGCCGAACCCGATCCCCGCGTAGGTTGCTGCCAGCGCCATATATGTCCTGGCCTCTACGTCCATACCATTAAGCACAACTCGCCGGAAATAATGCCCCAGGTATTCCAGCGCCTTCTCGCACCACATGTCGCTGACGGGATTGCTGCCAACATAGACCGGGCGGGCATCCGGCTGATGGCGTGGGCGCGCATTATACGGGCGGCTCGTATACGATTCGAGGGCGTGGGTCAGTATATCGAATCCCGGATACGCTGTGGCCATCGGCGGCAGGGTGACCGTGTTCAGCGGGTCAATAATTGCCAGCGAAGGACGCAGGTAGCGATGCGAAATGCCCGTTTTCACCTTTAGCGACAGGACATCCATAATCGCCACGGCCGTTGTCTCGCTGCCCGTACCCGCCGTCGTTGGAATGGCAACCAGCGGCTTGAGAGGGCCAGGAACGGGCAGCCCTTTGCCAATAGGCTTGTTCACGTAGTCCATCAGCGGCGCCGGATAGGTGCTGAAGAGATTGGCTGCCTTCGCCGAATCAATGCTGCTACCTCCGCCAACAGCCACGAAACCATCGTAGTCACGCCCATGCACAAAACTGGCGACGGCCTCAAACGACTGATCGGTTGGTTCGACATGCACATCATCGAAGATATCGGCATTGATGCCAGCCTCCTGAATCAATGTGCGCACGCGGTCTGGCAAACCAAGTTTCATAACCCCGCGATCGGTAATAATCAAGGCATGTCGCACTCCCAGGCGCTTGAGGTCATATGCCACTTCGCCCGTGGCTCCAGGCCCAAACTTGAAGGGAGTCATCTCCATTGTGAAGATCGTTTCGTTCGGAATATCAAGGCAAGCCATAATTTCCTTCTTTCATAAAGAGGAGATGCGCTCCCATAATGGAAGTGCATCTCCTTTCTTACTGCCTATTGACGAACCTACGACTCTGCCTACATTCGCATACTGGCCACGATCACTCCTGCAAGCCTGCTGCCATTACAGGCACGCCCACATCTGGGGCCGCAGCCTGGCCGGTATAATCCTGCAAGAGAGCAGTGGAGATGAACGAGACAAGCGCCATGAAAATGATGTAGACGGCAATCAAGGTGTAGCTCGGCGCGCCTATGGCGATCGTCAGCAGCGCGGTAGCGATGATGGGAGCAGGCCCACCTGCGGTGATGGAGGCGAGTTGATAGCCGATCGATGCGCCACTGTAGCGCAGCCGGGTACCGAACCGCTCTGCGATCAGCGCGGCCTGGGGTCCATACAGCCAGTCATGGAACAGGCTGATGGAAAGTATGACCCCAATGACGACGACCACAGGAATCTTCGTCTGCAGGATGAGGAAGTACGGGAAGGCCCAGGCTGCCATCAGCACGCACCCGATCAAGTACCAGCGCTTGCGCCCCACACGGTCAGAAATGGCACTATAGGTTGGCATCGCCACAAAGCTGAAAGCGGCCGTAATGATGAGGGCCACGTACAGTAAGTTCACGTTCAATTTAAGATCCTTCACACCATAGCTCAGGATGAAGGTCGTGAAGATGTAGAAAGGAGCCTGCTCACATGAACGCAGTAGCGCGGAGAGGACAATCTCGCGCCAGTAGTGGACGAACACCTCTCCTACCGGGACGCGGGAGATTATTCCCTGCTCTTGCACGCGTCTGAAGGCAGGGGTCTCGAGGATGCGCAAGCGGATGTAGAGACCGATGATAATCAACACGGCGCTCAGGTAGAAGGGGATACGCCAGCCAATGGTGTCGAAGGAAGTACCTGGGAAGACCGCCTTAAAGATTAACAAAGCCCCGGCGGAAAGAGCCAGGCCGACCGGTACACCCGTCTGTGGCCAGCTCGTCCAGAAGCCACGCCGCCGGTCATCACCAAACTCCTGCGACAGCAGCACTGAGCCACCCCATTCACCACCTACCCCGGCGCCCTGCAGGAAGCGCAGGATAGAGACGATGATCGGCGCAGCCAGGCCAATCGTGTTGTAGCCGGGCATGAAACCCACCAGCACCGTAGCAATACCCATGAGCAGGAGAGTCGCGATCAGGGTCGATTTACGCCCAATGCGATCGCCGAACCAGCCAAAGAAGGCGCCACCTATGGGGCGCGCGGCAAAACCTACAAAGTAGGTCGTGAATGACGCGATAGTGCCAACTACAGGGTTGAGTTCCGGGAAGAACAGTTTGGGGAACACGGTTGCGGCAACAAAGCCGTACAAGAAGAAATCATACCACTCGATGGACGTGCCAACGGTGCTGGCAAAAAGGACAGGGAGCATGCTTCGCACGCTCACAGGTTCTCGCTCTGAGGTGGTTGCCATAACATCCTCCTTGATGATGGTAAATAATGACAACTACGTAATTAATCAGGGTAACGCACTACAAAGCCGTACAAGCGATACGGACTATAGTGATACTGAGACTGCCGGATAATGATCGATATTAGGTCTGCTTTGATTTCACCTCCTTTCTGAATGGTTAGAGGAAGCTGGATAACTTTAATCCGTTTGCCCAGAGACCGCCTGCATCCGGTTGGCCTCCTCAGGAGCTTTGCCTGCATACTCTTTGAGGAGCAGCACAGAAGCAAGCGAGATCATCGACATAACGATGATGTAAACCGCAATAAGTGTGTAGGCTGGGTAGCCAGGAGCAAGCGCTGCATGGTTTGCCAGCAAGTAAGTTGCAATAATTGGCGCCAGCCCACCTGCGCTGATAGATGCCAGTTGATAGCCAAGCGAGGCTCCAGTATAGCGCAGCCTGGTACTGAAACGCTCTACAATCAACGCTGCTTGCGGCCCGTATAACCAGGCGTGACAGACACCAATTGAGAAAATGATTGCGAACATGACCAGCAGGGGTTTTTTCGTGTTGAGAAAAAGGAAGTAGAGAAAAGCAAAAGCTGCCATCACAATAGTGCCAAACGAGTACCAGCGCTTGCGCCCGATATGGTCAGAAATGGCACTGGATGCCGGCATTGCAATGAAAGCAACCAGCGCACCGAGCGTGAGACTGGTGTAGAGCAGCGATATGCCCAGCCCTGGACCTTCGATTCCATAGGAGAGCACAAAGGTGGTAAAGATATAAAAGGGCGCCTGCTCGCCAGAACGAGCAAGGGCCGATAGGAGAATTTCGCGCCAGTTGTAGAGAAACACCTCAAAAAGAGGAGCTTTCGCTTCGCTTTTCTCCATCTTTATCTTAAGAAAAGGCGGAGTTTCCAGGATGCGTAAGCGAATATAGAGGGCGACGAGTACGAGCCAGGCACTGAGGAGGAAAGGCATACGCCAACCGATGCTCTCGAAGGCCGCGCCTGGATAGAGGCCCTTGAAGAGCAGCACTGCTAGCGCAGCGAGCGCCAGGCCAATGGGTACTCCCGTCTGTGGCCAGCTTGACCAGAAACCCCGGTGCTGATCATCGCCGTATTCCATGGTTAAGAGCACAGAACCACCCCATTCTCCCCCTACACCTACTCCCTGTAAAAAACGCAAAACGGCAAGGAGAATTGGTGCTGCGATCCCAAGCTCGGCGTAACCCGGTAGCACTCCCATCAGGAGCGTGGCTGTACCCATGAGCAGTAATGTAGCAACGAGTGTCGATCTGCGCCCAGCGCGATCGCCAAACCAGCCGAACACAGCAGCGCCCAGCGGGCGTGCGGCAAACCCTACGAAATTAGTAGTAAACGACGCGATAATTCCGGCAAAGGGATCCAATCTGGGGAAAAATACACCTGGAAAAACCGTTGCAGCCAGGAAGCCATAGAAGAAAAAATCATACCATGCGATGGCAGTGCCGAGCGTGCTAGCACTGATAACGGGAAGCATTTTCCCCATTGTGATCGGACGCTTCGCGGTGTTGACGCTTAAAGTCACCATCGCTCCTCCAAATATCACCTTGAGACCTATACCTACCGGATAAAATAAATACACACTCTAATCCAGGCCGGTATACCTATTATAAGAGATTTCTATAACAATCCCGTAAACGAAGGAGGTGAAGATGTAAATAAATATATAAATATTT
Source organism: Chloroflexota bacterium (assembly GCA_902812455.1). The sequence goes on from CADDZH010000089.1 coordinate 16,143, forward strand.
TGAGGTTTCCTCCACCTGCCTCCAAATGGACAATCTAAAGATTGCAATGCAGTGCCATTTAGGGCATACTATTAGCAAGTAGCGACGATAAGCGACCGTCTCCTTCACGGGGATCACGATGCTGAAAATACTTGAATCGAAAATCACCTTACAGTTGCTCGTTTTCTATGCCTTATTTGTCTTGCCTCTGCTGCTGGGCGGTATAGAGTTGTATGCTTTCCAGCGTGATGCCCTGCAACAGAGCGCCCAGCAAGCCGATCTTGGCCTGGCTCAGGCGATAGCTCTTCAGGTCGAGACAGATGTGCGCGCCGCGAGCGAGGAAACTATGAATCTCGCCCAAAGCCAGGCCGCACAGCAATTGGACCTGCACCAGCTTGCCTCCCTTTTTGCCACCGCTAAACGCTCCTATCCCGACATCAGCCTCTATGTCGTCTGCGACCCATCCGGGAAGGTAATTCTCAATTACCCCTTTAACCAGAAAACTATTGGCCAGAATTTCAGTGCGCGTGATTATTTCCAGGGCGCTCTCAAAAGCGATAAGCCATTCGTCTCTTCGGGTGGCATAAGCCCTGCAACGAATACCTACGTGGTCTCTATTGCCACTCGCATTACTGGCGATAACCACCTTGTGGGCGTGATGCTCATTAATCTGTCTTTGCAGCAACTCACCTCGCGCCTGATGGCAGTGCGGCAGCAGTTGACAAACAGCAGCGAAGTGCGCATCTGGATCGTGGATAGCAATGGCAAACCGATTGCCGATACCGAAGGAGTTTCTCCCGAAACTAACTTGCTCAGGACATTGCCAGGTTTGAAGAACGCGCTCGAGGGGAAGTCTGGTAATCTCATTGCTCATGAGCAGAATCGTGATTGGTTGTATAGCTATGTCCCGATCGCTGGTACCAATTGGGCAGTGGCCATTGAGCGTCCAACCGATGTGACTTTTGCCGCCGTGATCAGTTTCGAGCATAGCCTGATTATCGCCCTGATCATGCTGGTTGTTGGAGCCAGCTTCTTCTGGTTCGTGATGCACGGCTGGGTAGTAAGACCCCTGGCGAAGCTAGCGCAGGCCGCTACCATGATCAGGCCGGATCGGTCAGAGAAGATCACCGATGGCAGGTTGCTTGCCAGGGAACGAACTCGCAGCGATGAGATCGGCAAGTTAATCACAGCTTTCTCTGCGATGGAAGATGAGATACATGATCTCTTTCGTAAGAGTGATGAGAAAAGCCAGGCCCGCCTGCACACGCTGGACGCCATTATGCGTAGTATGGATGAAGGCCTGTTGCTGGAACATCCAGATGGGCAGGTCATGTATGCTAACCATAGCTTTACCCAGTTTGTGGGTATTTCACCGCAGGAGATATTGCTCGACTCCTTTAACGATAGCAAGCTCTCGGAAAAGCTGCTGGCTATGCTAGAAAATCCGGAGGCCTACACCGAGGTGGTGCGCCGCGCTGAGAATGGCACAGGCCCGCAGGTAGTGGAATTCCAGGTTCGCGGCTACTATAACCAGGTTGGCCAGTGGGTGCCGGTCCGGCGAGATATCCGTATGCGCCTCTTTCAGGTGCGAGACCTGGCAGGCCAGCTTATTGGAAGAGGCAAGATATTCAATGATGTAACCCAGCAAAACGAGGCCGAGCAGGTCAAGAAGAATCTTCTGGCCATTGTCTCCCACGAATTGCGTACTCCCCTGACCGCTATTAAAGGCTACGCTACCAGCCTTCTTGAAACAGACGTCGAACTGGATAGCAGCCTGCAAAAAGACTTCCTCCAGCGCATCGTTGAGGAAGATGACCGCATGGCCGGGCTGGTTACCAACCTGCTGGAGATGTCACAGCTTGAAGCTGGAACGCTGAAGCTTCATTGGAGTCTATGTAGCCTGAAAACGCTGGTTGAGGAGGTAGTAGCAGCATGCGGGCAAAACCACATCTATGTCAATGTGCCTCAAGACATACCCCTCCTTTATCTTGATCGCCGCCGTATGGAGGTGGTGCTGCGCAATTTGCTTGAGAATGCCTGGCGCTATGCCGGAAGCGATGCACTGGTTGAGATTTCTGCCAGGTATGAGCAAAACTATGCAGATAGCGGCCTCTATCTCAGTATCGCTGATACCGGCCCCGGCTTACCCCCTGATCTCACCGAGCGCATCTTTGAGCGGTTCTACCAGATAGATGGAGGAAGGCAGCGCAGTAGTAATGGGGTAGGCTTAGGCCTGGCTATTTGTCGCGGTTTTGTTGAAGCGCACGGTGGACGTATATGGGCAGAGAACCGCGAAGATGGGGCGACCGGAGCAGTATTTCATATCTGGCTTCCTCCAAAATTATTGCAGGTACCTGGCTCACGGCAGAACGCATATGAATTACCCAATGCCTTGTGAGCGAGTAGAGAAGGGTGAAATGGCATGCCGCAAGAGAAGCACATTTTAGTGGTAGACGACGAGCCAAGCATACAGGATTTCATCCGGCGTAACCTGGAGCTTCGCTCGTTCAAGGTTCTGGTGGCCGGCAACGGGTTAGAAGCGCTGGCTCTTTTTGATCAGGCGAACGTGGCCCTGATGATCCTGGACATCATGATGCCAAAGATGGATGGGTTGGAAGTATGTCGCCGTATCAGGCAGACAAGTACAGTACCCATTATTATTTTGACGGCGCTGGGAGAAGAGTCCGACAAAATAGCGGCTCTGGAATTGGGAGCAGATGACTACCTGACGAAACCCTTTGGGGTGGGCGAACTGCTGGCGCGCATCAAAGCTGTACTCCGGCGGGAACACTGGGCAGAAAGGCCTTGTTCAGCAGGCACGCAACGTTTTGGCGACCTGGAAATTGATTTTGAGCAGCGGCGTGTCTGGCGCAATAGCGAGCTTGTTAAATTATCACCGACGGAGTTTGATCTGCTGCAAGAGCTGGCACTGCATCCCGGAAAAGTGTTTACGCATGAAGCCTTGCTCAGGCGCGTATGGGGGACAGAATACCGGAGCGAGGCAGAGTATCTACGGGTCTATATTGGACGCTTGCGCCGGAAGCTGGAAAGCGATCCTTCTAAGCCCACCCATATCCTGACGGAGCCAGGCATAGGCTACTATATGGTGAAGTAGCCAGAAAGCCTATTTACAAGCGCTTTCTCATGTGATATCATCTACTGTGCCAGGGGATGTAGCTCAGTTGGAAGAGCGCGACAATCGCACTGTCGAGGTCAGGGGTTCGAGCCCCCTCATCTCCACCAATCAACTGCAATTGTTACCGCCTTGCTATTACCATTACCGTTTACCTTGCAAATCGCAAACAGGTGTGGTATAGTATCCTTGCAGTTGAGCATACTAGCGATGAGCAGGAGTAGTAGGTCGCTTTTCAGGCAGAGAGTAGCCGGCCGGTGCAAGGCTACAACCCATCAGACCGAACTCGCCTGTGAGCAGCAAGCGTGAAGTCCTCGTGGGTCTAGCGCTTGCCGGGACGCCCGTTATAGCGTGCAATGAGAAGCATCATTCTCGTTGTGTTCTTGCCAGGACTCTATCGCATCTACGCATTCGTCTGGGCCTGTAGCGCAGTTGGAAGAGCGTCTCTATGGCATGGAGAAGGTCAGGGGTTCGAGTCCCCTCAGGTCCACCACTACCTTTGATCCCGGTCCACACACGATTAGAATGATGCAAAATCAGGGTGGTACCACGGAATAACCTTTCGTCCCTCGCGGATGAAAGGTTTTTTGGTTATTAGAGAGTGTACAGGGGAGAGATGGCGCAATGATTACACGTACTAAGTACGACCCAAAAACAATTGAAACGAGATGGCGAACGCAATGGGAAGCTGAGCAGTTGTATCATGCCCCCGATGACTCGCCCAAACCCAAATTTTACAACCTGGTCATGCTGCCCTATCCATCCGGTGACCTGCATATGGGCCACTGGTACAACTACTCAGGCGCTGATGCCTACGGCCGCTTCATGCGCATGAATGGCTATAACGTCATGCAGCCAATCGGCTTCGACGCCTTCGGGCTGCCCGCCGAGAACGCTGCCATCAAGCGCGGGGTTCAGGCTCGCACCTGGACGCTGGCCAACATCAACACCATGCGCCAGCAGTTGCGCGTTATGGGCGCGCAGTGGGATTGGGAGCGCGAGGTCGTGACCTGCCAGCCCGATTACTACAAGTGGACGCAGTGGCTGTTCCTGCAATTCTATAAACGCGGGCTGGCCTATCGCACCAAGGCTCCTGCCAACTGGTGCCCAAGCTGCAATACTACGCTGGCCAATGAGCAGGTGCTGGCAAATGGCACCTGCGAGCGCTGCGGCACCGTCGTCATCCGCAAAGAGATCGATCAGTGGCTGATGCGCATCACCGACTATGCCGAGCGATTGCTGGACTTCTCAGGCATAGAATGGCCAGAGAAGACGGTCACCATGCAGCGCAACTGGATCGGGCGCAGCGAGGGAGCTGAGATTCGCTTCTTTACGGAGATCGACGGCCAGCGCGAAGAGATACCTGTGTTCACCACGCGCCCGGACACGATTTACGGGGTCACGTTCTTTGTGCTGGCCCCCGAGCATCCTCTGGTCGAGAAGATCACCACGCCCGAACACAGGGCTGAAGTCGATGCCTATGTTGACCAGGCCCGCCATATGACCGAGATCGAGCGCATGAGCATCGAGAAAGAGAAAACCGGCGTCTTCACGGGTGGCTACGTGACCAATCCGGTAAGCGGCGAACAGGTCCCCGTATGGATTGCCGATTACGTCCTGATGGGCTACGGCTCCGGTGCTATCATGGGCGTTCCAGCTCATGACCAGCGCGACTTCGAGTTTGCGCGCAAGTTCGGCATCCCCATACGCCAGGTTATCTTACCGGAAGGCGAGGCTCCTAGCGATCCTTCTACCTGGACAGAGGCGAAGGAGGCTCCGGGAGTGATGATCAACTCTGGCCCCTTTGATGGCACACCTGCTGATGAGGCAATTGCCAGGGTCACACGCTACATCGAGGAGCATGGCATTGGCAAGTTTACCGTCTCCTATCGCTTGCGCGACTGGCTGATCAGCCGCCAGCGCTACTGGGGAGCGCCTATTCCCATCGTGTATTGCCCGCTGCACGGCATCGTTCCCGTCCCAGAGGATCAACTGCCCGTCTGGCTGCCGGAGCACGTGGAGTTCAAGCCTACCGGTGAATCGCCGCTGCGCTACGAGCCGGACTTTGTGAACACCACCTGCCCCATCTGTGGCGGCCCTGCGACACGCGAAACCGATACGATGGACACCTTCATCGACTCCTCCTGGTACTTCCTGCGCTATGCCGACCCTCATAATAGCGAGCAGGCATGGAGCGCCAGAGCGATGCAGCAGTGGCTGCCCGTCGATCAATACATCGGCGGCGCGGAACATGCCGTCATGCACCTGCTGTACGCCCGTTTCTTCGTCAAGGCGCTGCACGATATGGGCTACCTGGACTTCGACGAGCCGTTTATCCGCCTGTATCACCAGGGGACGGTGCTGGGGCCTGATGGGCAGAAAATGTCCAAGTCACGCGGGAATGTTGAAGCCCCGGACGACTACGTGGACAAATACGGCGCCGATACGGTACGTGGCTATATGATGTTTATCGGCCCGTTTGACCAGGGTGGCTCCTTCAAAGCCGAGAACCTGGAAGGGGTCTGGCGTTTCCTGAACCGCTTCTGGAGCCTGGTAACTGAGTCCTGGGTTGAGGGCAATGTCAATTATGAGGACACGCCTGCAACCAGGGCCATCGAGCGGCTGCGCCACAAGACGATCAAGCGTGTCACAGAGGATTTGAGCACCTTCCACTTCAACACAGCGCTGGCTGCTATGATGGAGTGCAATAACGCGCTGATCAAGTTGCAGCATGAGCCAGTAGCCCGCACTGCTGCTTACCGGCAAGCTCTGGAGACGATGATGCAACTGCTAGCACCAATGGTACCGTATATCACGGAGGAGCTGTGGCACCTGACCGGGCACGAGGGCAGCATTCACCTGACCAGTTGGCCAGTCTATGACGAGGCGCTGGTGCAGGATGAAACGTTCACGCTGGTTATCCAGGTGAATGGCAAGGTGCGCGAGCGCATCGAGGTGCCAGCAGATATCAGCGAGGCCGAGGCGCGCCAGGCAGCGGTAAGCAACCAGCGCATCGCTGCATTGATTGGCGATAAGACGATTCAGAAATTCGTCTACGTGCCCGGCAAACTGATAAACATTGTCGTGCAGAACATGTAACAGTAGAAGCAGACGGGCGACCCCAAGGGCCCACCCAACCACCCCGCATCCCCGCTCGCCCCTAC
>CADDZH010000090.1 GCA_902812455.1 Chloroflexota bacterium
TTACGTGTCGTGCGGGTACGGTTGCCTGCCAATGCAACAGCAAATCTGCAAGAGAAATATCCATCCGGTTGGCTGCCAGATGAACGCCTGGTACACTTGCTCACAAAGCGTGAAACGACGATCGGGCGGGCGCTGACCAACGATATTGTGTTGATGGATCCTACAGTTTCGCGCGTCCATGCCCGTATTGTTTACGATGCTCCCGGTGAGTGGCACATTGTCAATCTTACTCCTCAAAACGTGGTGCGGGTGAATGGCCGTCCCGTGCCGGGTGGCAGCAGCCTTTCGCTGCAACCACAGGATATCATTGTGCTAGGCAGTACGATGCTGCAACTGATCGCCCCTCAATATCCAGGTACCAGCCCCGATCCATCTCAAGATGAGGTGACCGAACAGTTACCAACATTAAAGCGAGCTGTAGAGGCAGGCGAGTATGATGAGTTCCTGCCGCGAGAGGCAAGGGATAAGCGTAATCCTGCCAGAAAGGCGGAAGCATTACCTCCCATACCTGCCACGCGGCCTGCTCAAGAAGAGGCTGAGAAGCAACGGCACTCTGTTCCTGACCCTCGCACGCTGCTGCCGGTAGAGTCCGATTCTGAGCTTGTTGCCCAACGCTGGGATGGCGACGAGGAAGAGAGCTTGCTCGGGGCGGGAGTGACGATGCAATTTGCCCTGCCCCAGCGTTTGAGCGCGCGCACTCGCTGGCTTATTGCTGGGGCTGGCGTAGCGATCCTTATTGCCAGCGCATTGATCACGCTTATCATCAACGGCATCGTTGGCCTCTCCGCTCTTATGCAGTATGGAGTAGCCAGCGTCCTGGCGGCTATCTTCATTCCGGTAATACCCGCTGTCTGTATTGGCCTGCTGGTCAATTTCATCGATCGCTTTGAGCGCGAACCCTGGTTTTTGCGGCTGGCTGCTTTCCTATGGGGAGCGGTAATCGCTATTCCCCCGGCGCTGTTCATCGAGCAGAAGGTCGATACTGCCCTGCAAAACATCCTGGGACCGGCTGCTAGCGATGTTATCCGTTCGGTGTTCCAGGGTTTGAACGCCGGGATCACGGAAGAGACCATTAAAGGTCTGGGATTGCTGCTTCTATTCGTTATATTGCGTGATGAATTTGATAATGTGACGGACGGCATTGTCTATGGCGCGCTGATCGGTGCCGGATTCGCCATGGTGGAGAATTTCCGCTACTTTGCCATCGACTTCGGGCAATTTCCCGTATTTCTTATAGTCTATAGAATTGTGCTGGGCTGGCTCGGCCACTCAACGTTTACGGTTTGTTTTGGGGCCGCTCTTGGCTATGTCCGCCATATACGGGTGCGCTGGCAGCAGATCACCATTCCATTGCTGGGCTATGTGCTGGCAGTAGGGCTACATAGCTTTTTTGACTTCGTTGATTTTCAGGCCAGCGCAGCCTTAAATGCTTCCCCCGGCAATAGCAGTGTTGCCCTGCTTTCGCTGCTGGCCCTCATTGGTGATTATATTCCGCCGTTTCTAGCACAGATGTTCCTGCTTTATATCCTTATCAAGGCGCTGGCACACGAGGCCGCGATCATACGCGAGTTCCTGGCGTCAGAAGTGAGCAACGGGGTAGTGAAGGTGGATGAATATGCCCTGCTCCAGGATTCTTTCAAACGCACAAAGGCAGAGCGGCGTGTGCTGCGAGAAAAGGGAGTGAGGCAATGGCTGCGTGTCAAGGCGCTCTACCAGACGGAGATTGGCCTGGCCTTCCGCAAGTGGCACGTGAGCATGGGCGATAAACCCAAGCTCGGTTATCGCCAGCCAGAAGATGCCTATCGCCAGCGTATCAAGCGCTTGCGGCAAGAGATTGCCGCAGGGGAGAGGCAATACTGAGATCCGCTCATAATTCAGAGGTGCAGGGGACAGAGTCCCCTGCCGGGGTGCGGGGTGTCCCCGCGCTCACCCTCTCCCCACAGCGGGCCGCAGGCCCGCCAAAATAAATTATGAGTGAATGTCAGGCAATAAACTTGACATGGCTTTCTTATGCGTGCTAGCATGAACACAGTAAACCTCCCCAAGAGAAGGAAGTGATCTCTATGCAACTGGAGCAGGACGCTCTGCTACAGATTTATTACTTTATGCGTCTCACCCGTGCTCTGGAAGACCGCACGCGCACACTATTTTTGCAAGGGCGCGTGGTTGGTGGCGTCTATACAGCGCAGGGACACGAGGCCACAACCGTCGGAGCAGCAACGATGCTGAGCGATGGCGACTTCATTGTGCCGCAGCACCGTGACCTGGGTATGCATCTTGTGCGGGGAACATCTCCTCGCGCCGTGATGTGCCAGTGGCTGGCTCGTGGTAACTCCCCTACACTTGGCCGCGATGGCCAATTACATATTGGCGATGTCCATCACGGCATTGTGCCATCGATCAGTATGCTGGGTGAATCACTTCCGGTGGCCTGTGGTATCGCTTTAACCATGAAAACGCGCAGGCGCTCCACCATTGTCATGGCCCCGTGTGGTGATGGCGCGACCAATACCGGGCCGTTCCACGAAGCCTTGAACTTTGCCTCTGTGCAGAAGCTCCCCATTGTCTTCATCGTAGAAAATAATGCCTATGCCTACTCCACGCCGACCTATAAGCAGTTCGCCATCCAGAATCTTTCGGAGCGTGCTTTAGCTTATGGAATGCCTGGGGAAACTGTGGATGGCAACGATGTGGTGGCGGTGATGGAAGCGGTTGAGCGAGCAGTAGAGCATGCGCGCAGTGGCAAAGGACCCGCGCTGGTCGAGTGCAAGACGTTCCGCGTGCGGGGGCATTCTGAAGCGGATAAGGCCGATTATGTGCCCAAAGAACTGCGCGAGGAGTGGTTGGCGAAAGACCCCATCAAACGGTTCGAGGCGTATTTGAGCGAGCAGGGCATCCTGAGCGATGCAAAGAAAGCCGAGATCGAGGCGAGGGTGAAGGCGGTTGTCGATGATGCAGTCAGCTTCGCGGAGCAAAGTCCTGCGCCTGATCCTGCAACGGTCGCCGATTATATCTTTGCTCCTGATGGGCCGACCGCCATTATTGGCGAGCCTGGAGCTGGAGACCCTCGCTATGTCAACGCGCTAGATCGCCGCACCGGAGAGCCGTTTAGCGCGGTTCAGGAGGTGAAGGAGGCTGTGGGACGGCGATGAGCGAAACAAAAGTCACCTACCTGGAAGCGATAAGCCAGGCAATACGCGAAGAGATGCAGCGTGATGAAGCCGTGTTCCTGCTCGGCGAGGATGTGGGCACCTATGGCGGGGCTTTCAAGGTCAGTGCCGGCTTCCAGGAAGAGTTCGGGGAGGAGCGAGTGATCGATACGCCAATGGCCGAGGCTGCGATTATCGGCACGGCGGTAGGCTCAGCCTTGATGGGGATGCGTCCCATCGCGGAAATGCAATATATTGACTTCATTACCTGCGGCTTTGACCAGATCGTCAACATGGCGAGCAAGATGTACTGGCGCTCCGGCATTCCCCTGCCCATGGTTATTCGTGGCCCTTCTGGTGGTGGCGTACACGGCGGCCCATTCCACTCGGCCAGCCCCGAAGCCTGGTTCTTCCATATGCCAGGCATCAAGGTCGTTGTGCCCTCAACCGCCTATGATGCTAAAGGCCTGCTCAAAGCCGCCATCCGCGATAACAATCCCGTCCTCTACCTTGAGCATAAGCTGCTCTACCGTATGCCGGAATTGCGCGCGGCCTTGCCGGCAGAAGACTATGTGGTACCCATAGGCAAGGCAATGATCAGGCGCGAGGGCGAGCACATGACCATGCTGACCTATGGAGCAATGGTCTACCAGTGTTTGCACGCAGCCCAGGTGCTCGAAGAGGAAGATGGCCTGGATGTCGAGGTGATCGACCTGCGCAGCCTCGTGCCATTGGACCGCGAAGCGATCATGGAGTCGGTCAAGCGCACTAACAAGGTCTTGATTGTGCATGAAGATACCCTGACGGGCGGCATTGGCGCCGAACTTGCAGCCATGCTGGCCGAAGATTTGTTTGAATACCTTGATGGGCCGATCACGCGCGTTGCCGCGCCTGATACGCCGTTTCCATATGCGCCGCCGCTCGAGTCGGCATTTTTGCCCAATGCGAAGAGGATCCTTGCGGCAGCGCGAAAACTCGCCGCTTACTAATAAATTAGAATGTCATGCTGAGCGAGTGAGCCGTAGCCCTGAACGCAGTGAAGGGGAAGCATCCGCTGCTATGGAACGAGATCCTTCGCTGCACTCAGCATGACATGAGTGGGTGATTTTATTCATCTTCTTTAATTGTGCCCTTTGTGTAAAGGAGTTAGAGACATATGCCAACGCCGGTGAAGATGCCTCGTTTAGGGGAGTCGGTTGCTGAGGGGACAGTCGGGTCATGGCTCAAGCAAGAAGGTGATTGGGTCGAGAAAGACGAATCGCTGGCCGAGATCATCACCGATAAGATCAACGCCGAATTACCATCACCCGTAGCTGGCCGCCTGGCAAAAATATTAGTCCAGTCAGATCAAACGGTTCCTGTAGGGACAGATATCGCACTCATTGAAGAGAATGCAGACGTTTCTGCCTCGCCACCTGCGCAAGCCGCGCCTGGACCAGATGCCGCACCTGTTAAGGATGTTGAGCAGGCTGAGACTCCCGTGCTGGAGAAGAAACCCGCAAGTACTGCTACTGGAGATGGGGCGCGCGCTGCTGTTGCTCCCAAACATGCAGAGGAAGAGGAGCGGCAGCGCATTTCACCGCTCGCTCGCAGGCTGGCACGCGAGCATGGCATCGACCTGAACGAGATTAGCGGTACCGGCGCGGGCGGGCGCGTGCGCAAAGAGGATATCCTTGCCTATCTCGCGCAGCGAGAGGCGGCTCCGGCTGCTGTACCGGCGGCTGCACGTGCTCCGCAAGTCACGGCACCTGAGGCAGCGCCGCCACCGTCTCCTGCTCCCAGGCCAGCACCTGCACCTGTGCCAGCGCCTGCTCCTGCATTTGTGCCCGAACCCATACTTGCTCGAGCCATTGGTGAGACTGTGAGCACCAGCCCGGACGAAGAGATCATCGCGCCAAGCCGCATGAGGCTGGGTATTGCCGAGCACATGGTACGCAGCAAGCGCACATCTCCTCACGCCACGACGGTTGTCGAAGTCGATATGACCAACATTGCCAAGTGGCTTGAGCGAAATAAGGAAGAGTTCAAGCGGCGCGAAGGTTACAGCATCAGCTACGTGCCGTTTGTGATGAAGGCTGTCTGCGAGGGCATTCGCAAGTTCCCCCTGGTCAACTCCTCGTGGACAGAAGACAACAAGATTATTATCAAAAAGCGCATCAATCTGGGTATAGCGGTGGCGACCGATGCCGGGCTGGTGGTGCCGGTGGTGCATGATGCCGACCAGTATACGCTGGCCGGCCTGGCAAAGCAGGTCAATGCGGTGGCCCAGCGAGCGCGTACCAACAAGCTCACGGTGCAGGATATGCAGGGCGGCACATTTGTGGTGAATAATCCGGGCACTTTTGGTACAATTATCTCTGTACCGATCATTAACCAGCCGAATGCCGCTATCCTCAGCATGGATGCGGTTGTGAAGCGGCCGGTTGTAACCGAAGACGATGCTATCGCTATCCGTTACATGATGTACCTGTGTCTCTCCTTCGATCATCGTATCCTGGATGGCGCAGGTGCCGGCGGATTCTTACAGGCCGTCCGTACAAAATTACAGAGCTACGGGCGTGAAATCGACGTGTACTAAGTAATGGTTGGGCGCAATGATGGAGGTTAACAATAACATACAAATGACTGTAGGGGCCGATTTATCGTGTCCAGCGCCGATTTATCGGCCTCCATCCCGGTCACACCATTGCTGGAATAATTTTGTTACTGTGCATCATTGCGTCCTAAACCCAGATAGAGAAGACAAATTATGACAACGATCATTCCAGAGCGCCGTCCTGAATGGCTGCGAGTGCGCCCGCCAAAGGGCGAAAACTATGAGAATCTCAAGCAACTCATGCGCAGCAAAGAATTGCATACTGTCTGCGAGGAGGCTCGCTGCCCAAATATTGGCGAGTGCTGGGGGCATAAAACGGCTACCTTCATGATCCTGGGGCGTATCTGCACGCGCAGTTGCGGTTTCTGTGCCGTCGAGACGGGGCGCCCGCTTGGCCTGGATTGGGAAGAACCCAGGCGTGTAGCGGAGGCTGTGCAGAAGATGGGGTTGCGCCACGCGGTGGTTACATCAGTAAACCGCGACGAGTTGAAGGATGGCGGCGCTGCCATCTTTGCGGCCACGATTCGCTGGATTCGCCGCCTGAATCCGGATTGTAAAGTGGAGGTGCTGACTCCCGATTTTAAGGGAGTGTACGAGGCATTGAAGGTTGTGATGGATGCCAGGCCCGATGTCTACAACCATAATGTGGAGACAATTCCCAGGCTCTACAGGCGTGTGCGGCCACAGGCGATCTACAAGCGCTCACTACAAGTGCTGAAATGGGCCAAGGAGATGAATCCTGCTGCCTCAACCAAATCCGGCTTCATGCTGGGGCTGGGTGAGACGTGGGATGAGGTGATCGAAGTCATGCATGACCTGCGCGAGCACGATGTCGATATCCTGACGATTGGCCAGTACCTGCGCCCGTCGTTCCAGCACCTGCCGATCCAGCGCTATGTCCCGCTTGAGGAATTTGCGGCTTTGAAGGCCGAGGGAAAGAAGATGGGGTTCCGGCATGTAGAATCTGGCCCGTTTGTGCGCAGTTCGTATCATGCACATGAGCAGGCCGAGGGAGCGATGGATCCGGCAGGTGATAAAGCATGAAAGCTTTCATCAACAATCTCAATATCGGGTATGACGATCATGGTGTAGGCCAGCCTGTAATCTTCCTGCATGCATTTCCTTTGAATAGAAGTATGTGGGATGGTGAGATGGCAGCGCTGCTCCAGGAGGGGCGCTATCGCCTTGTTGCCCTGGATTGGCGCGGCTTCGGAGAGAGCGAGATCACCTCGCATATCTCGACGATGGAGCAGTTTGCGGACGACGTAGCGGGACTCATGGATACGCTGGGTATGCAAGATGCCATCCTGTGCGGCCTGTCCATGGGTGGCTATGCTGCCTTTGCTTTCCTGCGCAAATATCCGCAGCGCGTAAGAGGCCTGGTCCTGGCTGATACTCGTCCGGCGGCTGACACTGCCGAGGGCAGGGCCAATCGCGAGAATGTGGCAAACATTGCCGAAACGCAAGGCACAGAAGCCATCGCCGACCTGCAGTTACCCAAATTAATCACAGAAGAAACACGCCAGAATCAGCCGGAGGTGGAGGCGCGTATCAGGCAGATGATCAACGCGGCAACGCCACAGGGTATTGCCGCCGCTTCTCGTGGCATGGCCCAGCGTGCCGACTCAACCGATCTCCTGGCAACGATCGCTTGCCCAACGCTGGTTATCGTGGGAGAACAGGATGCTCTGACACCTCCCAGCATCGCGCAAGATTATGCAGCGAAGATTCCAGGGGCGCAGTACGTTGTCATTCCGCGCGCAGGGCACCTGTCCAACCTGGAACAGCCCGAGGCATTTCTACAGGCGCTTGCCGGTTTCTTGCGTTCGTCTTTTTGAGAGTACAGCCGAATGTGTCAGCGCGTTCCCTTCTTTTTTAGGTGAAGAAAATGTAACCAGGTACCGATAAAGAGAATAAAGAGGGAGGAATATGAGGGAGCAGCAGTTCAAACGTGCAGAAGGTCGTCATCCTATTGTCCTGGTGATTGACGATAATCCGGCTATTCGCGATATGGTATCCTGGGCGCTTGAGCTTGATGGCTATGAACCGGCGGAGGCTGCCGAGGGAAACGAAGCCTTAGCCTGGATGGATAATGCTGCTCGTGAAGGACGCTATCCCGATGTCATCCTCCTCGATATTGCTATGCCGGGCATGGATGGTTATACCTTCCTGGAGCAACTTCATGCGCAGTGGCAGGTGGCGCATCCTTTTCCCTCAATTATCGTCATTACGGCGGCCAGTGGTGGCCCCGATGCCCCTACGTTAGGTGTAGACCACGTCATCGTCAAACCATTTCACGTTCGCGAACTCCTCGACGTTATCCGTAAACTTGCGGCACCCTCGGTAGCATAGTGCTATCCCAATTACAACATCCATTGATGGAGCGCGTATTATATAATGAAACATCACACCGGCGCTCATAAGCAGCAGGAAGCACCACGCCAGGGCCTGGGGAAAACAGGCGAGCGGCTGGCTGCCGAGGAACTGGTGCGGCGTGGATACCGTATCTTGCAGAAGAACTTCCGCTGCTCGTATGGAGAGATCGACCTGGTGGCCGAAGATGGGTGCGACCTGGTCTTTGTGGAGGTGAAAACCCGCCGGGGCTATGCCTATGGGTTACCAGAAGAAGCGGTGACAGCACGCAAGCGGCAGAAAATCCTGGAAGTGGCTTCCTACTATCTTGATTTCCATGCCTGTGCCGAGCGTTCGTGGAGAATAGATGTTGTCGCCGTACAAATGAGCGCCTCTGGCCGGCCAGAAGAGATACGTATCTACCGGCACGCCGTGACTGAAGAATAAGGTTAATGGTGCATTTGTTAAATCGTAGGGGCCGATTTATCGTGCCCAGCGCCGATTCATCGGCCTTTGTCAACATCAATGTATTTTCCGAATGCATCACTTAATACAACATACATAAAAAACAGGATGTAAATATACAAACAAACAGGGAGGCAGAGACCATGTCAGATTTTGTAGAGTCGGCAAAGAATTTTGTCAGCGCGGCGGTGAGCCGCACAAGCTGGGAAGCGCAGAAGCAGATGCGCGTCCGGGGTAAGCAGGGTGAGATTGATAAACTTGTGGATCAGCGGCGTAAGCTGCTCGATGAGCTTGGACAGGTGGCAATGACCCTCTACCAGCAAGGGGCGCTCCCCGATCCCCAGCTTTCAAACGTTTGCGCGCGTATTATGGGAGTGGATCAGGATATCAGGGCGCGTGAGGAGCAGCTACAAGAGATAAAAAAAGAGCAATATCCTGGCGATCAGCAAAGCCCTGCTTCAACTCCGCCACCCGATTACACATCCGCGCCTCCTCCATCTCCAGGCCCGGCTTCGTCTCCATCCTCGCAGCGGCCAAGAAAGGGCCCGCAGGCGCAATCACAGCCACAGGTCTGTCCAACGTGTGGGAATACAGTACGCCCCAATGCCCTCTACTGCCGCAGTTGTGGCACCAAGCTGCGCTAGCACCAGCATAGACAGCGCGTGTTATAATGTATTATCGTCGTATGGCGGTCAGGGGCAGGGTTTTTGTCTCCGGCATTCCCTGCCCTGAATTTCTCTTTATGATCTGAAGGTAGCGTATTACCGTGACCAGGCAGTCTCAAGGTGAATGTACCCTTGATATTATTAGCCATAGCGCCGCGCAGACCCAGCGCCTGGGTGTGCGATTAGGAGAACTCTTGCAGGGTGGAGAATTGATCTTGCTTGAAGGGCAACTGGGGACAGGGAAGACAACCTTTACGCAAGGACTGGCTCAGGGGTTGGGTATTGACGAGGTGATTAGCAGTCCGACGTTTACGCTACTCAAAGAATATAAAGGACGGCCCATTGCTGCAACGAATCCAGGACAGAATGGGCAGCGTGAGGGAGTAACGCGACGCCGGCAGGTTCGTGCTGGTCCGGCACTCTATCACTTTGACCTGTACCGGCTTGACAACCCTGAAGAGATGCTTGATCTCGGCTTCGAGGACTACTTCTTTGGCTCCGGTGTTTCCGTGGTGGAATGGGCCGATAAAGCTGATGCACTTTGGCCTCGTGAGCACCTGCGCATTCGTATGAAAATACTGACCGAGACGAAGCGCCAGTTGCTCTTTACCGCCGTGGGCACACGTTATTGTACTCTACTGCAACAATTCCAGAAAAATGCCTATGCTACTACTGGCCCTTGATACTTCTACCCACCAGGCGAGCGTTGCTCTTTGTTCGGAAGATGAACTGCTCGGCGAATATACCTGGTACGTTGACAATAATCATAGCGTGGAGTTGTTAGAGCGCGTTCAACGGCTTGTCGAGGACTGCGCGAAGACCATGCAGGATATTGAAGGCATAGCCGTAGCGACCGGCCCAGGCTCGTTTAACGGGCTGCGTGTGGCTGTAGCCACGGCTAAAGCTTTTGCCTTCGCGCTGCAAAAACCCATTGCGGGCGTGAGTACGCTTGATGTCATTGCGGCTGAGCAGCAGCACTGGAATGGCCCCATATGTGCCCTCCTGGAGGCCGGACGCTCCGAACTCTATGCCGCCTGCTATATCCATGAGAGGGCGTATACTGATAGCGGTGAAGCGCTATATCATATGCGACGGCTCAGCGATTATTTGCTGCTTTCGCCCCAGCAACTCAGCAGCTATTTGCAAGAGCGGGCAAATGAGTGGTTCGGCGTCCCAGGAGAGCGGGCGTTGCCAGCATTTCTCTTCTGCGGTGAAATAAGCGCTGCCTCTCGCCAGGCTTTGCGCGAACAGTTGCAAGAGATGAGCGTCTTTGCGAACGGCATGCAATCAACCAGGCATGCTTCTGTACTTGCCATGCTTGCAATGCAGCGCTTTCAGGATAGCAAACAGGACGACCCGTTATTGCTCGAGCCGTTCTACCTGCGACGGCCCTCGATTACCACCAGCACGCGCAAGCAATCACTGCTCGGCGGTAGTGCAACGCCCAATGTAAGCAGACCGTCAGACTCGAAACCTGCCGGCCCAAAGCTGGCAGGCCCAGGTAATACAGAAAGGGAAGAAGGTGCGTTACGTCATTGAACGCATGACGATGTCAGACGTGCCTCGCGTCGTAGAGATAGAGCGTTTAGCGTATCCATCCACCTGGCCTCCCAGCGCCTATCGCAAGGAGTTACAGGATAATCGATGGGCACATTACATCGTTCTGCGCGATAAGAAGATCGCCGGAGAGTATGCGGCAGTTCCTGTACAAGAGCCTGAGAAACCCCGCCGCATCTTTCCTCTCTCCCTGTTACCGGCTCGCAATACGGCAACTGTGTCGACGCCAGACCTGGCCTCCATTATTGGCTTTGCCGGGCTATGGCTGATGGTTGACGAGGCCCATATCACTACGATTGCTGTGCATCCCGACTACCGGCATATGGGGCTGGGCGAATTTTTGCTGGTGAATCTGATCGATATCGCTTACTCGATTGGCGCGAAATGGGTGACCCTCGAAGTGCGCGTGTCAAATTATGTCGCGCAAAATCTCTACCGTAAATATGGTTTTCGTGAGGCGGGATTGCGGCGCCGCTACTATAGTGATAACCAGGAAGATGCGCTAATCATGTGGACTGACGAGATCAACTCTCCGGCTTACAAAGAGAGATTTCAAGTCTTGAAGTCAAAACTTTTCCAGAGGCTAGAAGCCGAAGCTTAGCAGGAACGAGGAAGATGCTTGTACTTGGTATCGAGAGCTCGTGTGATGAGACAGGAGCAGCTATCGTCAAAGATGGTCGCTATGTGCTCTCAAATATTGTTGCCTCGCAAACCGAGATACACAACCGCTATGGCGGAGTCGTACCAGAGGTCGCCTCGCGCCAGCAACTGGCCACAATCATCCCTGTGATTGAAACGGCATTGGAGAAAGCGGCCTGCACATGGGGTGATATCGATGCTATTGCTGCGACTTATGGCCCAGGGCTGGCCGGTTCGCTGCTGGTCGGCCTGACGGTAGGCAAGGCATTGGCGCTTGCGAAAGGCCTGCCGTTTCTAGGCGTCAATCACCTGGAAGCACATATCTACGCGAACTGGCTGCGTAAGGGAGTGGCAGCCCCGGCGGATAGCAGCGATACGAATTGGGCGTACCAGGAAGGCGATCCCATCTTTCCCCTGATCTGCCTCGTCATTTCGGGCGCGCATAGCGAGCTTGTGCTGGTACGCGATCACGGCCAGTACGAATTGCTCGGGCGCACACGCGATGATGCAGCCGGTGAAGCGTTTGATAAAGTTGCGCGCATCCTCGGCCTGGGCTATCCCGGGGGGCCGGCAATCCAGCAGGCAGCCCAGCGGGCCGAAGAAGAGTTGCTTCAGCAGAAGAAGCCCGTAGCGCTGGCCCGCACAGCCTATAAGCTCCCGCGTGCGTGGTTGCGTGGTACCTACGACTTCAGCTTTAGCGGCCTCAAAACGGCCATGCTTCATCTCGCTGAAGGCGCGACAGAGCCGCAGCGCCTGGCTCAATCACCCGTTGGTTTCAGGAGCGGGGAGGGAAAACAGGTTAGCCAGTACACGCGCATGGGCGCGCAGGCTGCGCAGCGCGGCACGCCAAATGTGGACTTGCTAGCTGCCAGCTTCCAGGAGGCTATCGTCGATGTGCTGGCAGTCAAAACACGCCTTGCGGCTCAGGAATATCACGTGAAGCAGGTTGTACTGGCGGGTGGAGTCGCGGCTAATCTCAGCCTGCGCGCTCGCCTGGAGCAAGAACTGAGGCCTTTGCGCATTCGCCTCAGTTATCCGCCCATTGAGTTTTGTACCGACAATGCCGCCATGATCGCCGGCGCTGCCTTTTTCCACCTGTGCCGGGGAGAATACAGCGGCCTCGACCTGGATGTCGATCCGGGGCTGAGCCTGCCCTTTAGAACTTGAGCCATTCAGAAAGTGAGTACTGTATGCCGAAACAGAGCGTGTATGCCCTGGGTATTGACCTGGGAGGAACGAAAACACTTGCCTCGGTCGTCGATATCACGACCGGTGAGGTAGTCTCATCCGCGCGTAAACGCACCCGTGCCGAGCGCGGGCAAGACTTCGTCCAGCAGCGTACTATCGAGCTGGCAACGGCGGCTCTCAATGACGCCAGTGTACCAGATGATGCTTCTATCGTTGCCATCGGAGTTGGAGCGGCAGGACAGATTGACCGCAAGGCGGGCGTTGTGATTGATGCCCCCAATCTGGGCGTGCAGAATATGCGCCTGGGCGATATCCTGAGCAAACAGTTCGGCAAGCCGGTTGCCATTGGCAACGATGTTGAGGTTGCAGCGCGCGGCGAGCACCTTTTTGGGGCCGGTCGAGGATTCAACACTTTCGTCTGCGTCTTTGTCGGCACTGGTATCGGCTCTGGAATTATACACGATGGGCGTATGTATACGGGGCTGACGGGGACGGCAGGTGAAATCGGGCACATAATGATCGAGGCAGGCGGCCGCATCTGTGGTTGTGGCGCTCGTGGCTGCCTGGAGGCCTATGCTTCCCGTACCGCGATTACCAAAGCCATCATGGCAGAAATTCATCATGGGCGCCCCTCGGTTCTGGCCCGTGATGCAGCGCTCCAACTGAAAGAGGGCGAAACGATCATTCGTTCAGGCTTGCTGGCTCGCGCTATTGCAGAGAACGACGCGCTGGTGATCGAAATTATCACGGAGGCTGCCGATTACCTGGGCTACGGGCTGGGGTCGATCATGAACTTCTATAACCCGGAGGCCATTATCCTGGGTGGTGGCGTGATCGAGGCTGTTGATCTGCTCTTTGAACGGGCAGTGGCCCGCGCTCGTACAACCGCTCTCGCGGCACCCGCACAAAAAACAAAGATACTGCGTGCGAAGCTGGGCGACTTTTCAGGTGTGGTCGGCGCCGCCTGTTTGGGAGCCGAGGCCGCCGGCTACCATTTTTCCCCTAATCAATAGGGTTTCTATCTATTCTCGTTCACGGCAGATAAATGCAGTAGAGTGCCAATTCATTGGCACGTTGGCCGCCCTTGCGGGGGCCAGATGGGGTGAATGTATGGATACAGATGGAAACGCTCCATCAATTGAGGTGCGGGCCGTCAGCATAGACGACGCGCCAGCGCTCCACGAACTCGACTACAGTTTCGAGACAGACCGTATCTATACCTTGCGCGTAGGGGGCTGGCTGGAGCAGGGGGAAACTGTCGCCGGGCGATTGGATGTGCCGGCCCTCTCGTTCGAGCTGATTGAAACCCCTGTTGATCCACCTCTTTATAAAAACTATCGTGAGTTTGAACCGACTCTGGAACATGTGCAGGCCATATTAAGCAGCGTGGCGGGCGGATATACTGCGCTGGCCAATGGCCAGGTAGCGGGAGTTGTGCTGTTGAAGCTGGAAGAATGGCGCTCGGTCGCCCGCATTGAGCATATCATTGTTGGCCGTCAATTCCGCCGCTATGGCATTGGCTCGCTACTGCTCAACTGCGCCTCGGACTGGGCACGTAATCATGGCTGCTGGGCTATCCTGCTGGAGACGCAGAACACCAATTATCCTGCTATCCAGTTCTACTTGCGCAATGGGCTGGCAGTCTGGAGCATCCACCGCTACTTTTACCCTCCTGGTCCCTCCGACCACGAGATCGCTATCTTCATGGGGAAAAAATTAAGAGCTGTACCTTAAATACCTTTCCCTCAGTCTCTTGCCCAGGGGACGCCTGCCTGGATAATTTCTCGCCAGGTTGGTTTAGTAATGCCATACATATCCATGATCATGGCATCCAATGCCTGTTGAGTGTTCTCAGTTTCTCGCAGTCGTCGCGCCCGTTCTTGTTGAGCGGTATGGAGTTGTGATAGAAATACGGATGCCAGCCTGGGATTGGGAATGTATATATCTTTCCCACCCTTGCTGTAGATCAGCATTCCATTAGCTTGTATCAAGCACTCGATTGCCTGCTTTGCATCGCTGGGAAGAGCATCATTTATTGCTAGTTGCCCTTTGTTGAAGAGAACCTTCAGCGTATATTGCGGTGATCCGCTCATCGAAACATCACCTCGTAGTACGAGTTCCTCCAGGCGCAACACCGGCAGCTTGGCAGAGACAAGCACATCGTTGGCAGATACCTGACGAGATGGGTTTGAGCCATACTGTGCCTCATGTGAGTAAAGGTCTCTATAGGCGCGTAAGAGTTTCCTGGCCTGATCAGCAAGTTGCTTTTCGAGTGACGAGGACCAATTTGGTACCGGTAGACGCAATATTTCCTTAAAATTGGCGTGTGCATTGGTGGAGAAGAGGCTGAAGAAGTAGTTGTAACACAGGCTGGTAATGAGCCCGAAGATAGCATAAGCTAACTCTCTATGAGCTTCCTCCACAGTATACATCACAAGCACGGTATGGTCTGCTACAACGGGATGCTGCCCATCGCGCTGGATAATTGTGCCCCGAATGGGCCGTTTCATCTCTAAACCTGATACTTCTTTGAGAAAGAGAGCTATCTCAGCTTGTTGTAGTTGGGCAATGCGTTGCACCTGCCTTTGTACCCATAAAGAGCTTCGATAATCTTTCATTGAATTTGGTATGGTTGCTGATGGGTTAAGGTAAGCTGATGGGGTCCATCCTCCCCAGTCAGTAATGTTTTGTCCTTTAGTAAGTGGGATAGACCCTGGCTGAGGATGAGGGATAAGCATAGGCTTTGCCCAGGTTGATCTCGCGTCTCCTTCGTGAACCTTTAATTTCCCATCAATCAAATCCGAGAGCGATTGATTTGTTTTCTCCCTGATAAATTCCCATAGATCATATGCCTCTGGATTAGCGTTGACCAGCCAGGGTTTTGCCCATAGCGAATTCTCGGGGAAATTATGCGTGATACGGGGCTGTTGTATATGTATTGCAGTGCGAGCAGCCTCTTCTACGCTGAAGCCGCCACGAATTTCAACCATGTTTGTTAGTTGACTCGAAATTTTATCGAAGCGAGCAACACATACACCCTGAAGCACTTCTGAGAAGAGAACATCTCGTGCATAGAAACGTGTCACCGCTTTAAGGCTCCAATCTGCTTTACTGAACATCTCGCGTGCCCGCATGGTTGATTCATCGCCGAGTAGATTCAATGGGCAGATAATGCAAATTGTGCCGCCGGGGGAGACATAATAAGCTGCTAGCCGGAGGAAGAGCAGGTAGAAGTTTTCGTCACCTTTGACGACGTCTCTATAGAAGGGGAAATCGCCATAGCTTTTTGCACCCAGGATAATTCCGCGATTGACATATGGAGGATTGCATAACACATAACTGAAATGCGCCTGCTTTTCCTTTACCACAAACCCTTCGTCGAGTGTTGCCATGTGCTCTTCAAAGGTGGTAGCAAGGCCATTACGATCCGAGAAAAGAACTGAACGAGGCATTTCGAGGCTATTTGTGTTGTAGATGGCAAAGCGTTCAATGTGAGGAGCTTCTCCGGTTTGCCACAGCAGGGCCAGGTCATCAAGTATCTGGATGAAGAGGTTCAATTCTGCCAGGTAGCAGGAGAATGGGTTGATCTCCAGCCCAACAAATCTTGTCTGTACCTGCTCAATGAAAGTACGAGCAACCTCAACCGGACTTTGGGAAGCCATAGTATCCTTGAGAACCTGCCTGAGCCGGCGGATTGCGTGGACAAGGAAGCTACCCGAACCGCAGGCAGGGTCAAGCACTGTTTCTCCTATGATGGATGGCCCTCTATAGTCAGCACGATCGAGCATAAATTCGACGATACCAGGAGGAGTAAGAAAGTGTCCTTTTTTATTGCGTGCTACTCGCTCAATGAAAGACTCGTAGGTAAAACCAAGCACATCACTGGTGACATCCTGGAAATTGTATTGATTGAGATGGTGAAGGACAAGCGCCAGCAAATAGTCATCTGGTAAAAACCAATCAAATATAGGCTGCTGGAAAAAATGACGATAGAATCCGGAGACGCGTCTATAAGCAAGTGGAAGGAATGATTCTCCGCCGATTCCCTCAATGCTATCTAAGGTATATCCTTGTAAAAATTTATGCCATTGTTGGAAGCCTCCATCAGAAACTAGGTGAGGGATAATACCTTTGTCTTCCAGCACGCGAATAAGCAAAAGGCGCACGAAGAACACGTAACTTACCTGTTCGGCAAATGCTCGCTGGCGCCGTATCTCTAGCTCTGCCTCCTCTTTCCCGTCGTCCCCCTCGATCACTTTGTATCGTTCGCGCCATATCAAGTAGGCCGCTCTAATGCGACGCGATTCCATACGTGCTAGTTCACGGGTGCGCAGCGCGGATATGAGAGCGCTTATTTCCTGAACATGGGTTGTCCAGATAGTCTCGGTAGCCACTCCAGCACTCGGCTTCAACCGCTCTATCTGTACAATATCGATATCAGTCAGCACAGGTTCGAGTAAGCGGAGATGTGTTTCCAAATGCTTTAGCGTGTTTTCGCGAACACTATTACCAAGCTGGTTGATCAGGCTGGTCACAATAGTTGAGTAGCGCTGCTGGCTATCTTTTACGTCTTGTACTGCTTCATCCATATCGATAGCTACCGTACTCAGGCGAGCCTCGATATTCGTGACTAGCTGATCGAGCACAAAGCGGCTCTCGACGATGAAAGCCTTAAGTGACCGTTCATCCGTAAGCGGTTTGGCTTCTTTTCTCCATTGCTCCTCGGGAATAGCAACCTCGTCAATGAGTATGGCGATATCGGTGAATCTCTGCTTGCAAAAAAGAAAATAGAGGGTAGCAAAATTGGCTTCCTGAGGGAAGAGCAGCTTCTGATTTCCAAAGGTTCCTTCTACGCGCACCTCAACAATCACCTGGTATTGCCCATTCGCATCGAAACGCAGGCCAAGAATTATTCTTCCATTTGTCCAGAGACAATAACCGGTTGTGCCAGCGGTATAGCGCCGTAATTGTTCTACAGACTGCTCGTCAAACTTCTCATCTGTGCTTTTATCCTCTACCACGAAAGCTGTGGCACCCAGCGCCTTCACAATGAAATCGGGCTTATTGCCTGGGCTGCCGGAGAGAGGACGATTGTAAATAACATCACCTGTGTCATATCCTAGCCACTCCAGTACTTTACTGGTGAATTGCATATCTACGACTGCTGCTTCATCGTTTGATCGCTGGCCTGCTGGAAGATCTAAGTAATCGGCATAGGAAAATCTACTGGCTCCAACGCTAACTCGTAATGGCTCAATCACTGCGCTTTCAAACGTCTCCTGCGCCGTTGCCAACTGCTACCTCCTGGTTTATAAATAGGTGTATTGTATCATTAGATTGAACGAGGCAATACCGAGATTAGTAATGAGTATTATATAAGCCTAGCCCTAACGGCAGGTATTGCACCTGCGATTTGTCCAATATGGATAGAACTTTTGGCATACGGCCATGCTACCCAGACAAGAATATGTTCGTTCAATACTTCTGGCTGCCTCACATCCCAATATAACGCGCATAGATGGCCCGCGCAACCTGGGCGTCATCGGTTCCTTTGATGATCGCGCGTGCATCGGGGAAAACAGTCAATTCATACGAATCAACAGTAAAGCGCAGCAGGAACTGATTATAACTTACGTCGCCTACCGGGCGCAATCGCTCAGCCAATTCTGGGAAATTGAGAGAGGTATTACGCTGGCTGCTGCGCACCTGTACCGCGTTGCGCCCACAGAGACTGGTACTACTCGTGCCACTTAACGAATCAAGAAACTCGTAGTGGTGTGAACCGCAGGCTGGGCAATCGGGCTGTCGAGGCAACTCGATGCGCTCGCTCGTGTTCTCCCATACATCGATCCAGAACATGGCGCGGCTCATCCTATCGCTCTGGAGCAGGATTTTGAGCGCCTCAGTCGAGGCAATGCCGGTAATGACGCTGACAATGCCATTCAGCACTCCTGTCGTATCGCAGGTCGGCGTTGTGCCGGGTAGGGGCATCTCGGGGAAGACGCAGCGCAGGCAGGGTGTATCTCCCGGCACAATGTTCATTGTCACCCCATATGAAGCAATAACACCACTATAGATCCATGGGCGCTGGTATTTGATGCACACATCGTTCAGCAGGTAACGAGTCTCAAAATTATCGGTTGCATCCAGGACAAGGTCACTATGTTGTACCAGTGACTCGATGCCGTCAGCGTTGACATCTTCAACCAGCGGCTCAATGATGGCATCGCTATTGATACGGCGGAGCTTCTCTGCAGCAGCAATAGCCTTCGGCAGGTGGCGGGCAATATCATCTTCATCAAAGAGAATTTGTCGTTGTAAGTTATTCAATTCGATATAGTCGCGGTCGGCAATTACAAGGCGCCCGATGCCGGCACGGCAAAGGTTATTGGCGAGAGCTGTGCCCAGGGCGCCACAGCCGATAATAGTCACTGATGAAGCTTTCAGGCGTTCTTGCCCTTCTTTACCGATAGGTCCAAATAGTGTTTGCCGTGAATAGCGATCGCTGATAGCCATAGTTCCTATTCCCCGTTTTGATATGTGGATGTACTGCTCGTTTTATTTTAACACAAGGCAAAGCTCGATAGCGAAAAAGAATCACATCATGTCATCCTGAGCGCAGCGAAGGATCTGATGTAATGGGCACCTGGATGCTTCCCCTTCGTGCCTCAGGGCAGGGACAAGCCCTGCCCCTACAGGATGACATTCTGGAGCATTCATTTTTGCCAGGACTGTACAATGAAAGTAGGAACAGTTCAGAAAATGGAGCCGTGTTCCGATTATATACAATGGGACGTAACTGTGCTACAATGCAGAAGATAGCAAGATTTTGGGAGACAACAGGCAGTAGGGTGAAGGATGCCTGAGAATGATGGGGGTGCCATGAAGAAAGTACTGGTTATCGACGACAACCCGACGATTGTTGAACTTATTAAGTATGCCGTAAACTTGCAAGGCTCGTACAATGTCGCAGTTGCCTATGATGGTGTCCAGGGGCTTCAGCGTGTGTTTGAGGAGCAACCTGACTGCGTGATCATTGACGTGAAGATGCCACGTATGGATGGCTACCAGTTGGTGCGCTGTTTGCGCGGCGATGCCCGTACAGCCGATATCCCTTTGATCATTCTTAGCGCATTGACTCGTGAAGAAGACCAGATGATGGGTTTGCTCTCCGGGGTTGATGAGTACCTCACGAAACCCTTTAAGCCAGCCGCTCTTAACGCAGCGATCGAGCGTGTGTTGCGCCTGACACCGGCTGATCGCCAGCGCCGCATGGATTACCTGGTGCAAACCCAGGCGGACCGGGAATAAGATCAGCCTATGCCAGTGATTGAGCCTGCTCAACCGGATAGAGTGAAGATGGTGCGTGAGCAACAATCGTTACGCCGGCTACACATTCTGCTGGTAGATAGTGATCCGGGCCTGGGCGAGAGGATTCAGCAAGCGTTAGGAGAAGCAGGTGTAGTGCGGTCGGTCACCTCATTGGCCGAAGCCAGGGAATACCTTGAAACAGACATTCCAGATGTGCTGATTTGTGAGCTTGTAGTTGGCCGGGAAAGTGGCCTCGATCTCTGCCGTTCCATCAGGAGGAATGCAGCCCTTAAACATCTCCCCATCATGCTGCTCACGTCGTTCTCTACCTTGCAGGACAAAGTAGCGGGGTTCGAGGCAGGAGCGGATGATTATGTGGTGAAACCATTTGATACGCGCCATTTGCTGGCGCGTATCCGGTTACTCACACGTATTAAGCGTATCGAACAGAATGATATTTCTTTCAATCCCTCAATTTCAATCCCTTAAGCGGGCTGTGAAAGGACAGCGCTCCTGCCACTCTTGGAAAGAAAGTATACGCACTCAACCCGAAAAGGTCAAGTGTACGTGCTTAGCCGGGGAAGTGGCATGCAGCAAAGTGATTGCGCTGCTTTTCCTCTAATGGTGGAATAATTTCCCTGCAGATAGCCTGGGCTTTCCAGCAGCGCGGATGGAAATTGCAACCGCTTGGCGGATTCACCGGGCTGGGTACATCGCCTTCAAGAATGATGCGCCTGCGCCTGGCTTCAACTTCGGGATCCGGCACCGGAATAGCTGAAAGCAGCGCTTGCGTATAAGGATGCAGCGGCATCTCATAGAGATCTTCGCTGTCGGCCAGCTCTACAACTCGCCCAAGATACATCACTGCGACCCGGTCACTGATATGCTTGACCACCGACAGGTTGTGCGCGATAAACAGGTACGTGAGGCCAAACTTCTCCTGTAAGTCCTGCATGAGGTTCAGCACCTGGGCCTGGATGGAAACATCGAGGGCGGATACAGGCTCATCTGCTACCACAAATGACGGCCGCAAGGCTAATGCGCGCGCAATACCAATACGCTGGCGTTGCCCACCGCTAAATTCATGAGGGAAGCGATTGATATAATAGGGATTGAGTCCTACAACCTCCAGGAGTTCTTCCACTTGCTGGCGAATCTCTTTGGCGTTCCCGCGATGGAAATTCTCTAATGGCTCGGCAATGCTTTGTCCTACTGTGTAGCGCGGGTCCAGCGAACCGAAGGGGTCCTGGAAGATCATCTGCATTTCGGCACGCATCTTGCGCATCCCGGCCGATGAGAGCTTCGTTAGCTCAACCCCCTTAAAGTTGACACTACCTTCGGTGGGCTTGATGAGCTGGAGGATCGCGCGCCCGGTTGTTGATTTGCCGCAGCCGCTTTCGCCTACCAATCCCAGCGTTTCACCCGGGCGGACAAACAGGTCTACGCCATCAACGGCTTTCACCTTCGCTACCGTTCGCCCGAAAAGACCGCCCTTAATGGGGAAATGAACTTTTAAGCCTTTAACGTCGATCAGTGTGGTCCCTGTCGTCGTTGGCGTAATGATTTCTTGTGCCATGATACTCTTCTCTCCTTTAATCTGGATAGAAGCAAGCTGCAACTTGCTCACCACGACCTACAGGCATCAACTCCGGGCGTTCCTGGCGACAGCGAAGCTGCACTTTCGGGCAGCGTGGGGCATAAGGGCACCCAATAATTTCTTTGGCGAGATCGGGCGGCTGTCCCTGGATAGGGGTCAGTTTGCTCTCGCGTGGTTCGTCAAGGCGGGGAATAGATTTCAGCAGCCCGACAGTGTAAGGATGGGCCGGCGTTTCAAAAATTTGCTTCACCGGCGCTGATTCAACAATGTGTCCTGCGTACATCACGTTGACGTGTTGGCATGTTCCTGCCACGACCCCGAGGTCGTGTGTGATCAACATCACAGCCGTGCCGAACTCTTTGGAGAGGCCGCTCATCAGTTCCAGCACCTGAGCCTGAATCGTTACATCAAGGGCGGTTGTAGGCTCGTCTGCAATCAGCAATTGCGGATTACATGCCAGCGCAATAGCAATCATCACGCGCTGGCGCATGCCTCCGCTGAACTCGTGTGGATAGCTCTTCGCTCGCCGCTTCGCGTCTGGAATGCGCACCAGGTCAAGCATTTCAACGGCTCGCTTCCACGCCTGGTCGTTGCTGATTCCTTTGCGATGCCGCTTGACTGTCTCGGCTATTTGAAAACCAACATTGAATACAGGGTTGAGCGAGGTCATCGGATCCTGGAAGATCATCGACATCTTGCTTCCACG
>CADDZH010000091.1 GCA_902812455.1 Chloroflexota bacterium
GGGAGTAACTGGTCAAGCGCCTTTTGCCGCTCCTCCTTCGTCTCTGCCAGGATCATCCTTTGTACGATGGGCAGGCGCTCCTGCTCCATGAACATATGCTCGGTGCGGCAGAGGCCGATGCCTTCAGCCCCAAAAGTGACGGCGCGCTTAGCGTCGCGAGGATAATCGGCGTTAGCCCATACACCCAGCCTGCGATACTTGTCGGCCCAGGACAGCAGTTGCCTCAGATCGGTCTCTTTAGCAAAATCGGGGTCTACCGTATGGATGATCCCGGCAAACACCTCGCCGGTTGCGCCATCAATGGAGATATCATCCCCTTCACGCAGGACGAACCCGGAATCAACGACACGGAACAGGCGCTCTTCTTCGTGAACCCGGATACCTTCGGCTCCTGCAACACAGGGAAGGCCAAGCCCGCGCGCCACCACAGCAGCATGGCTGGTAGCGCCACCGCGAGCCGTGAGCACGCCTTTGGCAACCAGCATGCCATGCACATCATCGGGGCTGGTCTCAGGGCGTACGAGCACAACGGGCGTACCTGCCTTCCCCAATTGCTCGGCACGGTCGGCATCGAAGACAGCCTTGCCGCTGGCTGCTCCCGGCGAGGCATTCAATCCCCTTGTCAGGAAGCGCCCCTCTTGAGCGGCTTTCTTCTTCTCTTCCTCATCGAAGCGCGGCAAGAGCAGTTGATAGACCTGGGCCGTATCGGCGCGCCTGACCGCCTCTTCCTCCGTAATCAGGCCTTCATGCACCATATCGACAAGCACTTTAATGGCAGCCGGAGCGCTCCGTTTGGCCGATCGCGTCTGGAGCATATAGAGGCGACCTCTCTCTACTGTGAACTCCAGGTCTTGCATGTCGCGGTAGTGCTCTTCGAGGCGGCGCGCAATCTCCTGGAACTGCCCATAGACCTGAGGCAGCTCTTCCTGCAGGCGGCTGATCTTCGAGGGCGTGCGTATACCGGCTACCACGTCCTCGCCTTGAGCATTGAGCAGGTATTCGCCATACAGCTTCTTCTCGCCCGTGCCAGGATCGCGCGTGAAGGCCACACCAGTCCCGCTATCGTTACCCATATTACCAAAAACCATGCTCTGCACGTTGACAGCAGTGCCCAGGTTGTGCGGGATCTTATTGAAGTTGCGGTAGTCGATGGCCCGCTTGTTATTCCATGATGAGAAGACTGCTTCTATAGCCTTGCGTAACTGCACGTAGACATCTGTTGGGAAAGGCTCTCCAGACTGGCGCTCGGCGATCTGCTTGAAATCGTTGACCATCTCCTTGAGATAGGATGCCGGTATTTCAGCATCGGTCTGTACACCTGCTCGCTCTTTGTATTGATCGAGCACTTGCTCGAAGGCACGCGGGTCTACGCCCAGCACAATCTTGCTGAACATCTGGATAAAACGGCGATAGGCGTCATAGGCGAAGCGCTCATCGCCGGTCAGCTTGACCAGTCCCTGCACGGTCTCATCATTGATACCCAGGTTCAGCACTGTATCCATCATACCCGGCATCGAGAACTTGGCACCGGAACGCACGGAAACTAGCAGCGGGTTATCCTTGCGGCCAAAGCCCTTGCCCGTCTGCTCCTCGACGATCTTCAAAGCCGCCAGCGTCTGCTCCCACATGCCCGGAGGAAATTTCTTCCCCGCTTCATAATAGGCATTACAGGCTTCCGTCGTGATGGTAAAACCAGGCGGCACCGGCAATCCTGCGTTGGTCATCTCAGCAACGCCGGCGCCCTTCCCTCCCAGCAGATCGCGCATGTTGGCGTTGCCCTCACTGAATAGATAGACCCACTTACGCGGTGACCGTTTCACCGCCTCTTCTAATTCTTCTGTATGTGTGATTTGTTGTGTCAAGGTTATCCTCCTCAAAATATCTTCTGTGCAATTCCTTACATTCGTTCACTGTGCTGCCCGCATTACGGTGCCTCAGCCTCCCAGGACAATGCTTCTGGCCCAGCGTATGATGCGGCGCGTTTGCTGTACATAGGCGCTGGCCTGCTCGGCGCTAATGACTTCGTCGGCCTCCTCTGGCGGCGTATCCGCGTAGAAGGCCTCGGGATGAAAGGGCGTTAGCTCTGCCATGAGGGCCTGAATTTCCTCTGGCGCCCCTACCGCTGCACCAAGCTTGCCCAGATCATGATCATACGCAGTCCGGCGGCCAAAGCGCAGCAGGCTGACCGCCTGAGCTGCTTTTTCTGCTGCCTGGTTACAAAAATCTACACAGGCAAAGTGCCGTCCCAGTCCAAGCTCCACTCCCGCCGTCGCCAGGTCCTGCACAGCCTCTGCAAACAGGCCGACAGCGCCCTGAAAATCGCCGTCCTGCGATACTCCTGCTTCCTCGTCGCCCTCCTCGGCTTCCCCTTTCTCCTGTGCAGGAGAAGGCGAGGCAAGCGGAATCGAGGGCTGATCGAGGCTAACTCCCTCTATGAGCAGCCGCTCCAGGTCTTCAAGATTGCTGTCCCCACTATTCTCAGCATTACTCTTATGCATCTGCGACATGGTCTATGATCCTTGCCGTAATGGGAATATTGTACTCCTTTCCATGCCATGAGTATACTCTATTGATGAATATGTAGCAATCTGTGCAATGGGAACTTCTCCCTAGCGATCTTCGTCTTTTTCTATGAAAGAATCTTTATAGAGGTTCAATTATGAATAGGAGTCGCTTATGAAAACACAAGATTCTGTCGATACAGGCAAGCAAGGATCAGCACAGGAGCCTGAGCGGCCAAAGCATAGATCGTGGATAGCAACCGCCGGCGCTATCATCGTTGTGGCGCTGATCGCCGGTGCCAGCGTGGGCGTCTACAGCCAGTTGATCCTTCCTCACAAAGGGTCACATCAAGGGCAGGCGCCGCCCCCGCATAGCGCGAGTTGGAGCAAGGTGCTGGATGGGTATACGCTTACTTCCATCGAAGCTGCTGATAGCAATCCCGCTGTACTCTACGCCTGCGCCACACCAACCCAGGCGAGCACAGGGACGGCAACCGGAGCGCCAACTCCTGCCACCGGCAGCAGCACAACGTTTACCATCCTGCGCAGCACAGATTACGGTTCGCACTGGCAGGATATCGGCAGCAATGTTGGACCGCTCCAGAGCTGTGATCTTGCCGTCAACCCGGCTAATAGCAACGAGGTCTATCTGGCTACTATGTTAGCCACCACTAATGGGCAGAACACAAGCGTTTTGAAACACACGACCGATGGCGGGCAAACATGGACGACTATCCGGCCTACCTTCAGTTCGCCGCAGTCGCAGCCTGCGCCTTTATTGGGCCAGCTCAGCATTGTGGCCAATCAGCTCTTCGGCATCGCGGCATTTTCGCCCATTATTAAACCCCCGGTGCATGAGGGCCCTGTACCCGCGTATATATACCGCCTGCCACGCCTGGTGATGAGCACGGATGGCGGCCACACCTGGCATGTGCTGGATCAGCGCTTCTCGACGACAAATCAAGGCACTAGCGGTTACGCCGTTGATCCCACAAACACCAGCGTCATCTATGATCTGGTCAGCACTCCCTTGTTGGCCGTTCGACCGCAACCGGTAGAACCAGCCTTCCCTCTTCCAGTCTTCGGGGTAAATGCTGCGCTCTATAAAACAACCGATGGCGGCGCAACCTGGCAACCTTTATTGCAGAATCTTCCATTCATCACACAGATCGCGCTTGCCAGGAACAATCCTCAGCTCATCTATGCAGTCACTATCAAACGCCCTCTGCCCTATGTAGGGACAGGCCCGCACCCGCAGATTACGCAAATAGGCTCTTTCCAGTTGAAAATGAGTACCGATGGAGGGGCCACATGGCATGATGTCCCGGCGCCTTCCCAGAAGAGCATTGTGCAGGCCTGGTTCGTGAATGCAAATGGGCAGGTCTATGTCTACTCCAGCAGCCAGTACATCCAGCCGCAAGGCCAGGGAACAGCCATCCCCATCACACCAGTAGCAACGGCCGTTGTCACACCCCAGTCCGTCCCGCCAACCGGCAACGTGCCTTCAACGGGTATGGCGGCTATGTCCGGGCAGCCGCAAGCAGCATCTTTTTCGATTACTGCTTCCCCGCAGGCATCAATTCTGATGTACGACCCTTCCACCAACCAGTGGAGCACTGTGACAAGCCCTCCAACGTATGGAACATTCCTGGGAGTGACAGGCGGCAGTAGCAACAGCGACATCCTCTGGTTTTTAGGCTCGGCTAACGGGCAGGTCGCGCTCTATCGCTACGTGGTCTAAATGGTGCGTTCGGTAAATGCGTCTAGGAGCATTCAGAGCCGATAATGAATTTTAACAACCAGGATCGGCACTGAACTGGTGGCCCCCGTGCTGTAGGGACAGGGGGTGGGGTGGAGTGGATGCCGGGGCCTTGTGCCTGTCCCCGCTGCTCCATAGTATAATAGATCGTAGGCAACAGTACCTGAGAGATTCACCACATGGAAATATACCTTCACGGGTTTGACTGGACAACCTACGCTGAGCAGGTTATGCCTGCTTTTGGCCGCTGGTTTATTCAACGGGATGAGAGCGCCATTCACGAGCTTTTCATGAAGACGCGCTGCGCCCTGGAAGAACGATACCTGCCGGCTCCTATGCAGAAACTGCGCACCTGGCTGCGGGCCAAAGATTTCGTGGATGGACTGCCGCGCGGGCCGCACAGCCGCAAAGAATATGCCAAATTGTGCTCAGCAGAAGAGTTTACGGCTTTCAGTGACCGCTATTTCCACCACTACGCTCCTCACCTCTATCAAAACCCCACTGCGCTACGTGTTATGTGGGGAGCGATCATCGAACACTACTGCCTGCCCTGGCTTCACAACGAATCCCCAGCCCTGGATGAAGCGCCTTCCATCCCGAACGACATGATAGAAGGTGAACAAGAACAAACAGAACACCGCGAGGTGATTGCCCTCCTTCACGACGCCGGATTAGGCGATATTGCGCCCACAGAGGCCCAAGTTATTGCGCAGCCCACCGGTATTGCCCCCATTGATACGCCTCCCAATACCAGCGGTGCACCCACAGGCATTACGCCTACCGAACCCGATCCCTATACAGGCGAGGATGGCGAGCCTATCGCCATCCCGAAGGGCATCTTCATTGGCCAGCAGCCCAACACCCTGTGCCTGCGGGGATGGCTGGCAAGCATCTCTGTGCGCGCAATGGTTCTCTTTGAATTTCTCGCCTGCGGGCGACGCCGCATGCCCTTCGGCTACCAGGCCGGTGAACCCTTCGGCTCATACTATGGCTACCTGACCCCTGTCGAGACCTGGCAACTGGCCCTCGCTTTGCGCAGCGCCAATCCTCCAGGCCAGGCTACTGCCGAGCAAGATTACCAGCGCTTCTGCCAGCAAGAGACGGAACAAACGCCACACATGGGCGAACTGCCGCGCCTTGTGGACGAGGTGCTGCCCACCCATGCGCATGACTTCCTGAAAGCGGTGCGCCGGGCAGCGGTGCAGGGCCTGGGATTGATATGCAGCGTGGAGTAATACGATGACCATAGCTTGTAGGGCAAGGTGAGGATGCCGGCTGGGGCCTTGCGCTTGCCCCTCGCGCCCTGCCTCACCACCCATGATCCAATTGGCCTGAAAATCACCCGATGCTAGTTTTTCTGACATTAATTTCATTTAACACCAGCAAAATATTGACAATGTCGGTATCACATTGTATACTATCAACCAATGGCTCTGTATGTCAGAATCCACTTCCATAACCAGATGAGGAATATATCCAATGAACACCAACATCCTCGATACCATTGACATGCGCGAGCTGGGCAAAGAACTCCAGCAGGCTCGCGTAAAGCGTGGATTGACGCAAGAGCAGGCGGCAAGGATCATCAACGTTGCTCGCACGACCATCACTGCTATTGAAAAGGGCGAGCGACGGATTAAAGTCGATGAACTGATCAAACTGGCTCAAGCCTATGATCGACCAGTCAGCGACTTTGTACGCCAGCGACCAGAAATTGCACCGCTACAGCTACAGTTTCGCAGCACTGTACAACGCAATGCTGAAGATGAAGCTAAAATTGCTCCTTCCATCAACCTGCTGGAAGAACTCATTCGCAATTATCTTGAGCTTGAAAGAATCGAAGGGGCCCCACTCGTTCGCAAGTATCCTCCTCAGTATGAGATAGCAGGGTTGCAAGTTGAGCAGGCTGCCGAGGATATCGCTATTGAAGAGCGCAATCGTCTTGGCCTGGGTGATGGCCCTATTGGCATACTGCGCGATATTCTTGAGCAAGATGTAGGACTGCGTATATTTTATTTGCCGCTCACTCCTTCAAAATTTTCAGCCATCTATATTTATGAAGAACAGATAGGCGGATGCATTGCCATCAACAGCTTACACCCTGAAGAACGCCGCCGCTGGTCATTGGCTCATGAGTATGGGCATTTCCTGGCCCACCGCCATAAATCAGGTGTGTTTGTGGAAGATCACTACCAGCGATTACCGGAAAGCGAGCGCTTCGCTGATAGCTTTGCATCATATTTTTTGATGCCAACGAGTGGCTTGAAAAGACGCTTCAATGATATTCGTAGAACGAAAGAGAAAATTACTCCTGCCGATCTCTGCACGCTTGCCCATTACTATGGCGTCTCAGTGGCTGCTATCACGCTGCACCTTGAAGATATGAAGCTAGTTCCTACCGGTACCTGGAATACATTGCGAGAGAAAGGGGTTAAAGTCCGTGAAGCGCAGCAACAACTAGAACTTGGAGCCATCCCCACTCACGATGAGAAATTACCGGCCCGCTATCAATACCTCGCTGTCGACGCTTTTGACCAAGGATTGATCACCGAAGGGCAGTTTGCACATTTTCTAGGGGTTGACAGGATCGATGCTCGTCTCGTCGCAGAATTGCCTTTCATCGCAACTGGTCAGTAGGCACAGATGATCGTAAAGCCATTTCTTTCCTCTCACGAAATGCTTCCCATGTGCAGGTAGTAACGACACCAGAACTCGTAAGATACTGGATTGATACAGCCAAACCACCACCTGACATGATCAGCCGTGCATTACACAACATCCAGCAACAAGCAAGATACGAACCTGATACAAAACATCCTCTCTATGATTGGTGGCAGGAAAATAAAAGTTACAATGACAAAATATTGTAGTTGTACCAGTGAACTTCAGAGATCTACAACATTCCCATTTTGTGCGCTCTGCTTGGCTGCCTCAATCACCTGTAGCGTTATCACCACTCCGGTAGGATCAACCGGCGGCGTGCCACCTGAAATAAGCGCATCGCGCAGCAAAATATAGAACTGCTCATATGCGCCCGCCATCGTCTCGATATGTGTATCGATATGGATACCACTGACTTCAGTCGATAAGCGACCCCAGCGATCGCGCGGCTCCCTCCCCCATTGCGGATCACCAGGACGCATCCCGGCCGCTAGATCTGGCTCCTGCAGGTCTAAACCCCACTTCTCATATGTGCCACGCAGGCCACTAATACGCACACGCGGGCCCTGAATACGAGCTACTACACTCATCCAGAGATGAGCGCGTACACCACTGGGAAACTGCAGCGCAACGAAGCTATCATCATCCACCTGCGCACCCGGACGCCGCTTCTCCAGCTCAGCGTAGACCCTTGCCGGCTTCCCGAAAAGCTGTATCGCCTGGTCGATCAAATGACTGCCCAGGTCGTAGAGCAGCCCCCCGGCTTCTTCCGGTGCGGCCGATTCCCGCCAGGCATACTGGTGCGGGATAGGACGATAACGCTCGAAGCGCGACTCAAAGCGCGTAATGGGGCCAAGCAAGTCGCCATCGATTAAGTTCCGCACAGTCAGGAAATCGCCGTCCCAGCGCCGGTTCTGGAAAACCGTCAGCATCTTGCCGGTGCTCCTGCTGGTCTCAATGAGCTGCTCGGCATCGGCAACGGAAGCAGCCATTGGCTTATCGACAACAACCGGTAGCCCAGCATTCATTGCCGCCATGGCTAAAGGAACATGAGTACGGTTGGGCGCCGCAACCACCACGAGATCATAACGATTCGCGTGGCGCCAGAGATCATCGACCTCAGACAAGATCGTCGCCGAGGGAAAGCTGCGTCCGGCACGTTCTTGTCGCTCGGGATTGGCCGTAACAATTGCCGCGACGGCCATCCCCGGTGTGGAAGCAATGAGTGGCGCGTGAAAAACCGCGCCCGCGAGACCATACCCAATGATCGCCACACGCAAGGGCTTTGCTGAATCTCCAGAACTGGCCGGTATCATGATGATTCCTTTCGTTTACGTTCTTGATGTCTTCAGGCTCTCATCTTCATTGTATCGCAAAAAAAAGAGCGCCAGGCACTCCTTAGTGTGTCACAGTATATGAGTTGTCGACAACCCGTAGGCGCCTCATCCGATTATGCATATGAACGACATACCCCACCAATCGCCTGTAGGGGCCGATTTATCGTGCCCACCGCCGATTTATCGGCTCTACAGCCTATTTACTCCCCACATCATTCATAAAACCCAAAGACGCATATGGTAGCCCAGCGATTCCAGGAAGTATAATAATGCCCTACCCATCTCTTTT
This sequence comes from Chloroflexota bacterium, assembly GCA_902812455.1. The sequence continues at coordinate 8,548 of CADDZH010000091.1, forward strand.
GTAACCAACAGAATAAGCGACAAAATTCCCTTATGAATTTTCCGATCACATGAGGTAATTGTGGAACAGGATCGTGACCTGATGAACTTTTCCGATCACATGAGGGAATGAGGAACTGGATCGTCCCTGTAGGGGCAAGGAGTGGAGTGGATGTGGTGTGGGGGCCTTGTGCTTGCCCTCGCGATCCTCCCCTGCACAACATGACCCGATTCGACGGGAAAAATTCATCAGGATCAGAAATACGTTCAAGGAGCATCCTATGATCGATATATCACCTGTCGTACCCGAAGCACAACAGACCGTCCTGCAAGCAGCCGAGGTATTCGCGCAGCATATCCGTCCCTGGCTTGTTGGCCTGCTGATCCACGGCTCAGCACTCAAGGGCGGATTCATACCAGGATGCAGCGATATCGATATGCAGCTTTACCTCTCAGACGCCATCCTCGAAAAGGATGGCAGCCTTCCCCTCAGTCTCGCGTTGGCCATCCATCGCGACCTGGCGAAGATTGATCCAGCGCCGTTTCAGTACATCCAGTGCTACAAGCTGTCGGGAAAGTACACCTCCGAGGAACGTAAAGTCTGGATCGGACCAATACCGGGAGCATATCACATCTTGACCGGCCATCTACCGGTCCCCGAAGCCACAGAACAGCAGGTACTCCAGCGAGCCTTGCACACGCTCGAACATGTGCATACCATCCCTGGCCGTGTCTCAGGCAACCTGCTTGAGCACGGAGGTGGCAAGCTTCCCAGGGCTATACGCTTCCTCTGCACCGACGTGTGGCCAGTATTGTATAGCATCCTTACTTGCCGGGCGGATCATCCATTCGAGCCATGGCGACTACCAAAGGATGCTGCCATTGCTCGCTTACCAGAAAATGAACCGGGCGGTAAGGAAATTCGCCAATTTTACAAAAGCCTGCGGGCCTATTACGCTGGCGAGCATGAGGTAGACGCTGCGCTGGCAGTCATTGAGCAAGGGGTAAGGTTTTTGCGGGCAGTACAAGACAGTACAAAAGGCTTTCAAAAGCACCTAGGAAAGCATAACTCTAGCTTTCAAGAATTATAAATAATTTTAGTAGATATTGGTATTACTAAGTAACAAAGGAGAGTAAAGGAAGTGGGACAATTCGGGCCAAAGAAAGACAGCAAATCAACAGGTGAGCGCAGCGAAGCAATTATTATGGGAAAACTAGTAGCAGCAGGGTATGCAGTACTTATGCCGTTTGGTGAGAACAAGCGCTATGACCTAGTAATTGAAGATGCTGATGGTCAATTTTGGCGCATCCAGTGTAAGACGGCCTGGATATCGAAAGACAGGAATACACTAATATTCAATCCATGTAGCAACCACTACCATTACACTTGGAACAAAAATACGATGGTGCGTAGGCACTACCGAGGTCAGGTAGATTTTTTTGCTGTTTACAGCCCTGATACAGACAAAGTGTATTTAATACCAACCGATCATGTCGGAACAAGCCAGGCAAATCTACGTCTGGTACCAACAGCAAATAAACAGGAGAAAAATATTAGATGGGCAAAAGACTATGAACTCTAGCGCGCCCGGTGAGATTCGAACTCACGGCAACCCATTTAGAAGACGGGTGCTCTATCCACTGAGCTACGGGCGCTTGATGTGCGGAAACTGGATAGCCAGTTCCTGCGTTATCATAACAACTGTCCTCGCGCTCTGTCAAGTTCACTTGACAAGGCTTCTCCGACGACATATAATACCAGTAAATCCGACTAGATAACTAAGGATTAGCAGAAAGCGCAAAGCGCAACTTTCTGAATAGCTATAGAGCGAGATCATTAGCCAGCAGATGGAGTGAATTTATGAGTCAGGCATACGAAGTGATACAGGATACCTATACTGCGGGATTCCACGTACCGGAAAATTACGCGTTCAAGTCCAAAAAAGGACTCGACCGCGAGGTCGTTGAGCAAATCTCTGAGATGAAGGGTGAGCCTGGCTGGATGCGAAAATTCCGCCTCAAGAGCCTGGAACATTTCATGCACCGCCCGGTACCTACATGGGGCGCCGATCTCTCAAGCATAAACTTCGACGATATCTACTACTACATTAAACCGGTTCGCGAGCAAGGTAAGACCTGGGAAGAAGTCCCTAGCGAAATTAAGGAGACTTTTGATCGCCTGGGCATCCCAGAGGCCGAGCGCAAATATCTCGCCGGCGTGACCGCCCAGTATGAAAGCGAAGCGGTTTACCACAAGGTACGTGAAGACCTGGAGAAGCTCGGAGTGATCTTCACCGATATGGATACCGCCCTGCGCCTGTATCCAGATATTGTGAAAGAGCACTTCGGCACCGTTATTCCCTACACCGACAACAAGTTCGCGGCCTTGAATAGCTCCGTGTGGAGCGGCGGCAGCTTCGTTTACGTGCCGGCAGGCGTGCGCGTCGAGATTCCGCTGCAGGCCTACTTCCGCATCAATGCTCAGAATATGGGCCAGTTCGAGCGCACATTAATTATTGCCGAGCCTGGTTCCTATGTGCATTATGTTGAGGGTTGCACAGCGCCAACCTACACCAGCGATAGCCTGCACAGTGCCGTCGTAGAAATCAAAGTCATGGAGGGTGCTCGCGTCCGCTATACCACGATCCAGAACTGGTCGAAGAACGTGTACAACCTGGTGACAAAGCGTGCTGCTGCATACAGGGATGCCACAATGGAATGGGTCGATGGCAACCTGGGCTCCAAGGTCACCATGAAGTACCCGGCAGTGCTTTTGATGGAGCCTGGCGCTCGCGGTGATGTTCTCTCCGTAGCCTTCGCTAATGATGGTATGCATCAGGATGCCGGAGCAAAAATGACCCACCTGGCACCGTATACGACCTCGCAGATTCTGTCGAAGTCCGTTTCAAAGGGCACAGGTCGCGCTTCCTATCGCGGCCTGGTACGTGTCAATCCGGGCGCTCACCATACCAAGTCCAGCGTGCGCTGTGATGCGCTCTTGCTCGATGAGCAGGCCCGCACAGACACCTACCCGACCATTCGCGTCGAGGAGAACGAGACCGAGATCGGCCACGAGGCAACCGTCTCGAAGGTCGGTGAGGATCAGCTCTTCTACCTCATGAGCCGTGGCCTGGACGAGTCCGAAGCCTACTCGCTGATCGTCAACGGCTTCATCGAGCCGATCACCAAAGAGCTGCCCATGGAATACGCGGTCGAACTGAACCGCCTGATCCAGTTGGAGATGTCCGGCAGCGTCGGCTAAACTGGCACAAACAATTGAATGTAATAGACAACCAAAAGAGGTCACTGAACGTGGCCTCTTTTGATCATTTAGGCGAGGTTCACCTGAGCCAGATAGACATAGATGTTTATATCTACATCGCTGATGGTGATAGAGAATACCAGTAGCTGAAAATCTCCACACAGCCAGGCATCTTACCACCAAATCTCAACCATGTCACAACCCCTTTGATAGCCCTTTTCACACCCCCTATTTCTACAATTATACGTATCAGTTCGTTCATTTCCACAACGAGGTGCGAAATATGAATATCTCAAGCGTACTCAATGATACTCAAGTTGCTATGACTCTCGAAACACTGGATATGCCAATATCAACAACCATACCCGCTCCTTTACCCACCAGCCTGGAAGGCCAGGAGCTTCCTGCCCTGCCTCCATCCCGGCTCTACCAGCAGGGCATGGAAGACATCTGGCAAAGAGTCCACAGCCTGCCCATAGGCCCACAAAAAGTTGTGCTTTCACAGCTTTGGGACTATGGGAAAATGTGGGTAGCGCCGGCAGCCGAGGACTTTCCTGCGCTGGTGGTTCACGGTTTTCTCATTGATGAGCTTATAGAGGGACAGGCGGTGTGGAAACCATATACCCCTCATCTGAAAGATTTCCGCCGTTTTGGCATTCATTTCTCCAATGATTATGGATTTATCCTGCAGCCTCATCACATCTTTCAGACGAATCTCGATGCCTATATCGTCCAGCGCTGGGACAGCCATTAGCCTGAATGCGGGATTGAAACTCTTCACTCCGGCGCAACTCACACCATCGACGAGCGTAATATACAATGGGGAACCAGTACTAAGGCAGAGCTGTTCCCCATTGTCTCATGTGAGGAAAATGAAGAGGGTAGGGGCGAGGCTGGCCCTCGCCCTCCTCACACCCGCTTGTTGGTGGACGAAAAACGAAGAGGTAAGTAGTTGGCTCGTTGTTTGAACCCTCGCATCCCTGGCGGGCACGAAAACCCCGCTACGGCTATATACTGCTCTCGCTGTGACTTCCTGGTAGCGGGGGCTTATATCGACATCTACCAGGTCGTCTCCTTCATTGGAGCAGGGAGTTACGGCCATGTCTATAAAGTGCGCGAGCCTGCTCCGCTTGGCCGCATTTTAGCCCTCAAAGTGCTGCGCATCGACCAGTTCACTGAAAAAGCCGAAGATAGCTTCTTCAACGAGGCCCGGCGCATCGCCAACCTGCAACATCCCCATATTTTGCCGGTCTATAACTTCGGCAAGCTAGAGGATGAACGACCATACCTCGTCATGGAATACGCGCCCCAGACCATCTATGACCTCTTTCGCAGAGCCGATGGCAGTCGCCGGCAAGCCTTCGCCGAAGAGCTTGTCCCCTACCTCCAGCAGGCTGCAGATGCGCTGAACTATGTGCATAAAAATGGCCTGGTTCACCAGGACGTTAAGCCCGGCAACCTGCTCATCGGGCGCAATGGCCAATTACTCCTTACCGATTTTGGCACAACATTCTACTTAGGCATGCAGACACACGCCTCCCTCGAGGAAGTGACAGGCACAGCCGCCTATATGCCACCTGAACAATGGCAGGGCAACCCACGCCGCGATTCCGATCAGTATGCTCTCGCCATCTGCTGCTACGAGCTGCTGACCGGCCGCACACCTTTCCAGTACAAGCTGCTGGAAGCCATGTGGAATGCTCATCTCAACGAGCAGCCACCATCCCCGCAACAGTGGAACCCTCGCATCCCGGTAGAGGTCGCTGCTGTCCTTTTACGTGCCCTGGCAAAAGATTACCGGCAGCGCTACACCAGCGTTGTAGAATTCGCTGAAAAGTATGCTGGCGCCGTGCAGCTTGCTCAACAACGCTATCTCTGCCGTCTATGCGGGCACCAGAATCGCACAGGCGCCCAGCGTTGCAGCGAGTGCGGAACCGATCAGGATGGTCGCCGCTGCCCCTATTGCGATACTCTTCTCCATTTTGGCCAGCGGTGTTGCTCTACTTGCGGGCGGCTCACGATCCCCCCTGGCATCGTCCTGCATAGTCCTTTATCGGGAGTGGCTACGCGCCAGGGACGCTACGTGATCAAATATGTGCTGAAAAGCACCGAAGAAACCAGGACCGCAGTGGCAGTCGCTCACGACACACAGGCCAATGATGCCCTGGTAGTACTCAAGCGCTGGGAATGTACCGATCTCCCGCTGGAACAACGCGCGAAAGACATCACCTACTACGATAGAGCGACAGAGCCGCTCACTCGCTTTCATCATCCCATGATCCCTCGCGTGCTCGACCGTTTCGTCGAGGGAAAACACTACTACGTCGTCTACGCATATATTGATGGTGAGAGCCTGGAAGAACGCATGCAACGGCTCCTGAAGCCATTGCCAGAACACGAAGTGCTTGGCTATATGAATACGCTCCTGAACACGTTGATTGCTTTAGAACAACAACAGCCGGCCCTTCGTCACTACGATATCTCCCCTGCCAACATCATCATCGAACGAGCCAGGCGACGGGCCATGCTCACCGGTCTGCAGGTGCCTCCGCCACCTTCAGTCGATCCCCAGCATACCACCAGCAGGCAGCGCACCACACGCAAGCTGGTAATATCACCCTACCTGCCCATCCAGGATAAGCCATACGACCAGCGCACCTGCATCTACTCGCTTGCTGCCTGCATGCACTACGCTTTGACGAACTATACTCCTCCGCACTATCCGAGCTTTCCGCCGGTGCGTCTCTTGAATCCGGCCGTTTCCCCCGCCCTCGAACTGATTCTCAGTCGCGCCCTGCTCGAGGAAGCCAGGGATCGCTACCAGAGTTACGAAGAAATGCAAAGGGATATCAAGCCATTACTGCAAACTAACATAAAAGCAGGGGCGTGTAGAGGGTAGGGACAACCCTTGCGGTTGTCCTGGCAGGCCATTCCAGGATTACCCTCGACGGCTGCGCAGGCCGAGCCGTGTATGGTAGGGACAACCCTTGCGGTTGTCCTGGCAGAGTGCCATTCGCTTGTGGACGCCAGGCTCTACCCCCTCTGATCGATAGGCACATACTCGGTCACCTTAGGCCCGACATACTCCGCTCGCGGGCGAATCAGGCGGTTGTTAGCATACTGCTCCAGCACATGCGCCGTCCAGCCAGAGATGCGGCTACAGGCAAAAATGTCCGTATCCAGGTCAACAGGAATGCCCAGCAGGTAGTAGACAGACGCCGAATAGAAATCGACGTTGCAATACAGACCTTTGTGCTCTTTCATGTATTCTTCAATAATACGCGATATCTCATACCAGCGCATATCACCCTTGCGCTTGCCCAGCTCTTCCGACATCTCTCGCAGGTGGGCTGCGCGAGGATCTTCAGTCTTATACACGCGATGCCCAAAGCCCATGATGCGCTCTTTGCGCTCCAGTGCGTCACGAATATATGGCTCAGCATTCTCGACACTGCCCACCCGCAAGAGCATGCGCATCACCTGCTCGTTGGCTCCTCCATGCAATGGGCCGGAGAGAGCGCCCACCGCCGAGGAAATCGCCGCATACATATTGGCCAGGGTGGCCGCCGTCACGCGAGCCGCAAAGGTAGAGGCATTGAGTTCGTGGTCGGCGTGCAAGATCAGCGCAACATCCATCACATGCGCATCATAAGCATCCGGCATCTCACCCTTTAGCATATACAGCAGATTCGTCGCGTAATTCTTATCAGGCAGTGGAGCAACCGGCTCTCTGCCATTGCGCAGGTGATCCCATGTCGCCACAATCACTGGAAACATGGCGGTCAGGCGTACCGCGCGTTGGTAATTCGCTTCGGAAGACCTATCGCTTAAATCGGCGTCAAAGGAAGAGAGCATAGATACGGTCGTGCGCAAAGCATCCATAGGCGGGGTGGTTGTAGGCAGCAAGCGCATGATCTCAAGCACGCGCTCTGGAAGCTGGCGATCGGCCTGCAGTTGCGTCTTTAATTCTTCCAGTTGCGCACGCGTGGGCAAGACTCCATGCCAGAGGAGATAAACCGTCTCTTCAAAGGTCGAATAACGGGCTAAATCGTGAATATCAACACCGTAGTAGGTGAGCTTTCCAAGCTTGCCATCGATATCGCAAATGCGCGAATGCAATGCGACGACATCTTCGAGGCCTTCGGTGGTAGTAGGCATTGCCAGTTCCTCCAGGGGGTGCTTACTTCTTCAGTGAAGACAGCCAGCGCTCGACCAGCCGAGGTAATTGCTGCTTCCACCTTGAAGCAGTTTGCTTTCAAAACAATAAACAATGTGGTCTGGTAAAGTAATTATAATCCTGTACCTTCAACTACGTCAACGCGCGCCAACAATCCTCGCTTCTCCCAACAATTGGGCGCCGGCCTTTTCCTTGAGGGTAGGGGCGAGGCTTGCCCTCGCCCTATAGAGTATGTTAGACTAGCGCAAGCAAAGCAAAGCGAAAAGTGAGGCAGCAAAATGGCAAAGCTTACGCGCGATGATGAAGATGAGCTTATTACGCGCAGCCAGCGTGGCGATGCCAATGCATTCAACCAGTTAATCTTGCAGTATCAACAAGCAGCATATAGCGCTGTCTTCCGCATGCTTGGAGATGCGGATATCGCGGCTGATATCACGCAGGATGCTTTTATCGCTGCCTTTCGCAATATTAACTCCTTCAGGGTAGGTTCCTCATTTCGTGCCTGGCTCCTGCGTATTGTTTCCAATCTGGCAGTCGATCAATGGCGGCGTACGCAGCGCCACCCCATCGAGTCGTTGGACGAGATCAGCGGCGAAGACGAACGGCATTCCCCTGGCGAATTGAGCGCCTTAGTAGAGACAAACCGGGAAAGGAATCCCGAAGCATTCGTTTTGAACCAGGAATTGCAGGACTTAATCCAGCGCGGCCTCGAGGAGCTTCCCATTGAACAGCGGGTTGCTATCGTTCTCTGTGATATCGAAGGCTGTTCCTATGAAGAGGTCGCCTCGGCTACCCAGACTACTATGGGAACAGTGCGATCGCGCATTGCCAGAGGCAGAAAACGCTTGCGCGATTACCTGTCTAAACATGAGGAACTTTTGCCTGGTCAGTACCGTTTACCTACTAATAGGGAGTGAAAATCTTGCTCCTCATAAGAGCGGAGTAGAAGCGTGACACAGCATAATAATGGGCACCTGACAACCGAACAGCTTTCTGCATTGCTGGATGGGCAACTCTCTACACAGGAGCGAGAACTATACAAGGCTCATGTGCAGGCCTGCCAGCAGTGCCATCATGAGTTACAGGGCCTGCAGCAGGTGGTTGTCCTGTTACACGCTTTGCCCCAGCCACAGCTACCCCACTCATTCACTCTCTCCAGCGATATCAGGTATCTGCAGGAGCGCCCGGCAAGAGAAGCTGCTCCCGTGGCCGCACGCCAGCCGCGTAGCAGCAAACCATCCTATCTCCGGCGCTCAATACGCATTGTCAGTACCATAGCCGCTGTCGTTGGCCTGTTCTTCTTCCTGTCCAGCTTCCTGGCAACGTTGCCGCGCAGCGCAACGACAAGCGCTCCTACCAGAAATCCATCCTCGGTGGCTCATAACAACCCATCCTCTACTGTAGGTCCCCGCTCCGTACAAAGCGGCGTTCAAAAGCAGAAGACCGCAACCCCTGGCAATGGCACTTTTACTAGCAGCCCCACTCCGGCACCCACAAGTAGATCGAGTACAAACACTGCCCCACACCAGGCAACCCCGGCGAGCCAGCCCTCGCCATCTCTCCCTTTACCTGGTATGAGCACTCCCTTAGCACAGCAAGAGGTAGGCCTTATTCTTCTCTTCCTCGGCATCCTGGGCTGGCTCCTGACGGTCCGCAGGCGGAAAAACCGGGTCTTTTCATCGTAACCTGATGAACTGTTCCGATCAAATGAGGCAAAGCAGGAACTGGATCGTACCCGTAGGGGCAAGGGGAGGAGTGGATGCGGTGGGTGGGCATTGCGCTTGCCCTCGTGCCTCATCGCTGCTCCTTCACCCCAAAAAACTACCACTGTAAAGCCGCTCCTGCCCCTACGACTCCTTGCAACCCCTCGCAAAATCCTGAAAGTCCTACCAGTTGACGCCACAACCGTAACGCTCTATGATAATAGAGAGAATGCGTGGAGTTTTTCACATATTTCCGTGATGAAAATCTCAAGTTTTTGCAGGTTATAGCCTATTACTCTGTCAGTCTTCAATTGAGCAGGAAAAAATGTAGTGGCCTCCCTTGTGGGGGCCAGGCTTTCACCCGCTACATGAGTATTGACAAAGTACTATACACAGGGAGATGCAGATATGAGTAATCCTCTTTCGCTCCTCTTTCCCGCCATCAATGTCGTCGTGACGGCAGCGTTCGCCGGGGTGGTGCTCAGCCAGTATACCCGGCGCCATAGGTTATACCAGCTTTATTGGAGTATAGCCCTGCTGATGGCCTTTGTGGCCACGCTCGCCTACGTGCTTATGGTTCTCGTCCAGCCTACAAGCAGTGCAGGCGTTGTCTTCTTCCGCATCTACTACATCCTGGGAGCCGCGCTCATGCCATCCTGGTTGGGGCTTGGTAGTATTGCCCTGGTCTCGAAGCCACTGGTTACGCGCATCTGCTTCGCTGTCCTATGCGTGCTGAGCGTCATCGCAGCAGTGCTGGTGGGCATCGCGGGCATCAATATGTCGCAGCTCGCCCAGATTGCAGGCACCCCTGGCGCAGGTATTTTACAAACCCAATCGGAGGGAGGAGCATGGCTCATCATGATCATCGTCCTCAACTCGCTGGGCGTGCTGGCCGTCGTGGGCGTTGCCATCTACTCCGGCTGGAAGCTGCTGGTACGCCAGGGAACAGCTAACCTGCTGGTGGGCAATGTGCTCATCCTGGCCGGCGATTTAATCAACGCGGCTGCCGGCAGCAGCGCTCGCCTGGGAGTTGAGAATATCTTCTGGCTCGTCATGGCGGTTGGCTGGGTGGTCTTCTTCATCGGCGTCCTGCTCGCCAGCCGCTCGCGCAGGCGCGCCGCACCCACACCCAAACAGGAGGACCTTGCAGGGCAACCGCAAGGGTTGCCCCTCCCATGACACGCCTCGGCCTGCGCAGCCGTCGTATGGTAGGGGCAGGGCTTGCCCCTGCCCTGGCCTCGGCACCAATACGCCCCTCCCACACGTCATGGCACGGTCAGTTCACCCAGCCTGACATTGACCGTCAACTGCTGGTTGCCACGATAGACGTGGACGGAGACAGTCTGCCCAGGAGAATAACTTGCCAGCACATCCTCCAGCGTTGAAAGATCCGTTACCTGAGCATTATTGATCTGCACAATCACATCACCTGGCTGCAACCCTGCCTGAGCCGCCGGCCCACCGGATTGCACATTGGTGATCAGCACGCCATGATCGACTGATAGATTGTCCTGTGCGGCCAGGAATGGATCAACGCTTTCGGCGCTGATACCCAGCGCGGCCCTGCCCGTATGCGTCACATGACCGGTCTGGATAATCTGACTTGCAATGAAGGATACGCGGTTCGACGGAATAGCAAACCCTACGCCGTTAGCCGGCGTGTTAAACTCTGGATCAATGGCCTCCACAGTGGGAATGCCGATCAGGTTGCCTTGCAGGTCTACCAGCGCTCCACCGCTATTCCCAGGATTGATAGGCGCATCGGTCTGGATGGCATCTGGAATAACCGCCGAGCTTCCCTGTCCTTCTATAACGGTGCGGTTCAGCGCGCTCACAATGCCGTTGGTCACTGTCTGGGTGTTCCCCAGCGGGTTGCCGATAGCCAGCACATCCTCCCCTACCTTCACCTTTGAGGAATCTCCTATTGTCGCAGTTACGATATTAGCAGGGGGATTGATTTTGATGATAGCCAGATCATCTAGCGGATCTGTTCCTACCAGTTGCGCCGGTAAGCTCCTGCCATCGAACAATACAACCTGTATCGCCTGCGCCCCATCCACCACGTGGTTATTCGTCACAATATACCCACGCTTGTCAATGATTACACCGGAGCCAATGCCCGCACCATTGGGCAACTGCACATTCACCTGCACGACGGAAGGCTCCACTTTCTGGATCACGGCCTCCTGCACAGCTTGAATATTATTGCCAGAGAGCGGGGGAACAGTTACCGTCGGGTTTGAGTTCGGCTGCAACTGGCTCGTGCTGGAGCTAGCGTTAGAAGGACTGGCAGTCGTTGTACTCCTGCCATACGCCCATCCAGAAAACAGTCCAACGCCAAACACGATCAACAGCAGGATAACGAGAGCCCATATCGCTCCACTGCGCCTGCGGCGCGGAGGATAGGATGGCCCCCCTTGCGGCGAGTTGGCATAACCTCCTGGCGTGCCAGGAGCAGGTGCCATATGACTACCGGCATCACCCGGCGCTTGTGCTTGATTCTGGTTGGGTTGATATGCCTCAGTTGGTTGATCATAAGGATTGATCATAGAACAGGCCTCCACTTTTCTACTTCTAGATAGAAGATGTTATCTTATTAAGCAAGTGATCGGAACCTCTGTAGGGGCCGATTTATCGCGCCCACTGCCGATTGATCGGCCCAAGAGTAATCCCTTATATACCCCGCTATTCAGCATGCCATCTTCACCTGCGCATACTATATCGCAGTATGTTCAGAAAACTTGCAGGATTCTGTAAAAACTTTGTAAGCACCCAGGAGGTGACAGCAACGAAAAATCTTGACAATAGCATATATCTTTAACTATATTGATCGTAGCACATTTTTTCACATTTGAAACCTTTGCAGGCCTTCTCCAGTGATATTTACACAGGTCTTCTTCGGTGAGATCTACAGAGGTATAAGCGTAATAGAGGTAGAAACATAATTTCATTGTAGTATCTCTTAATGCTTCCTGGTTACCGGCCTGGAGCCAGTACGTACAGTTGTATCGTTGTTCACCTACGAGTTTGAACTAGCAGTGGGCTGCCGTTCACTGTAGGCGGCAGCCAGGAGGTTCATTATGAAACGGTACTTTGCGCCTTTACTCATTATCTTCATGCTCTTCTTCTTAGCTGCTTGTGGAAGCAGTGGTTCCACCAGCACTACCGGTGGTGTGGCACAGAAAGGTATCACCAGCGGCAACCCCTACATCAGTTGCCCCAGTAGCACCAATACCACAGCGGCAGCGCCTGAAAGTGGTACCATCACGCTAACCGTCTCCGGTTGGACCTCAACGCCGGCAGAAGATGCGCTGGTGAAGTCCAACCTCGACAACTTCCAGAAGCTGCATCCTAACATCCACATCAACTGGTCGCCCATCCCTGGTGACTATCCCACCAAGATGCGCGCGAACGTCGCCAGTGGTACGGTGCCCGATGTCTTCTACCTCTCACCGGATATGTCCAGTGAGTACATCAGCGCGGGCAAGCTGCTCAATCTTTCTCCCTACATGGCACGCGATCACGTCAGCGCCAACGACTACTATTCCGCGCTGCTCAATCCCTTCACCTGCACCAGCGGGCAAGTTTACGGCCTGCCCAAAGACTGGGCTTCGCTTGGTGTCTTCTACAACAAGCAGATGTTCCAGGCAGCAGGAGTTCCTTTCCCCAGCGCCAACTGGACATGGCAGGACATGTACAATGATGCCCAGAAGCTGACCAAGAACGCCGGTACGGCCAATGCAGTCTATGGTATTAGCCTCTCGGCGGATGCCTCACGCTGGGGCGCCTTCCTCCTCGCCGATGGTGGCTCAATGCTCAACAAAGACGGCACACAGGCAACCTTCAACAACGCAGCCGGCGTGAACGCGCTGAACTACTACGATAGCTTTATCAAGAATCACGTCGGAGTCCTTCCTACTCAAGTAGGCGCGCCGTGGAATGGCGATGCCTTTGGTAAAGCCAAAGTCGCTATGACCATTGAAGGCCCCTGGCTGATCCCTTACATGACCAGCACATACCCCAGTGTCCAGTATGATATCGCGCCTCTGCCCATTTCTCCCATAGGAAAGCGGGCTGACTTGATCTTCACCAATGCCTGGGCTGCCTACTCGGGCACAAAATATCCCGATGCTGCCTGGGAACTGATCAAGTATATGACGGGAACTACCGTGCAGAAGAGCCAGCTCGATGCCGGCTTCGCACTGCCAACCATCAAGGGCCTGTCCAACGATCCCTACTTTAGCCAGCATCCTGACTTCAAAGTCCTGTTTGACGCAGCCAGCTATGGCTACGCCGACTACTACGGCCCGCAAGATGTCGCCATTCACAACGACCTTGCCACGGCCCTTGAGGCCGTCATGCTCAATAAGCAGAGCGTGCAGTCAGCTTTGAATGATGCCGCTACTAAAGTAGATCAAGCCCTGCAGGGCGCCTAACCAGCAATTGAGACGCCCGTTCATACCCGTAGGGGCAAGGGGCGCGGAGATGTGGCGTGGGGGCCTTGCGCTTGCCCTCGCCCCTCCGGTGCTGCCAGGCGGATCGTACCCGTAGGGG
>CADDZH010000092.1 GCA_902812455.1 Chloroflexota bacterium
ACCCCTTGCCCCTACAGAGACGATCCCGTTCCTCAATTACCTCGTTTGATCGGAAAAATTCATCAGGGACGATCTAGGCTGGCTGCAAGTAGGGGCTGCGGGGGTCTACAGGGCCTTGCGTGACGACGCTGCTAGCAATCCTGGGGGTCGCCTTGCCTGCACGGCGGCCGGCGCCTGTCTCCTTAACGTTATAGCGGCCGGCTTCTCCTCGATACCTGGCCTTTTCTTCGCCCTTGCCTGCGCCGGGCTGGTGCGTAGGCTTTTGCTGAAAGTGCGGCTTTGCCATTGTTTGCTCTCCTCGTTACAGCTTAACGTCCATTACTTATGAACTTTCATAAAATATTCGGGGTCATGCGAGGGCGCGATAAATCGGCGATGGGCACGATAAAGCGACCCCTACACGTATCCCCGATGAATTTGTTCATGTTCATCAGCCAGAAGAAAGATACGCTTAAATCCTCCTCTGGCCAGGGTTCCTGGACTATTACCGGCGCTACAAGCTTATACCAAAAGTTGGTGAGTGGACTACCTGAAGCTCTTTCCCTTCACCCAGGTACATATGCACACCACATGGCAGGCAGGGATCAAAGCTGCGCACCGCGCGCATGATGTCGATACCCTTGAAATTCTCTGGGCCGTTCTCCTCGAAGATGGGTGTGTTCTGCACAGCATCTTCATATGGGCCTGGCGTGCCATAGAAGTCACGCACACTGGCATTCCACGGCGTTGGAGGATAAGGATGGTAGTTGGCAATTTTCCCATCCTCGATTACCAGGTGATGGGAGAGCACGCCGCGTACCGCTTCATGGAAGCCGCATCCGATAGCCTCGCTCGGTACCGTGAAATCGTTCCACGTCCTGGTGTGGCCAGCGCGTACCTCATCTAACGCCTTATCGATAAAGTGGAGCGCGCATGCAGCGGCGTATGCCTGGAAGTAGGTGCGTGCGCGGTTGCGCTCGATAGCATTGCTCCATTGCGGGATCTTCCATTCAAAGGTCACCTCAGGCTTCGTCGCACTCTTGGGCAGCGTGATCTTGACGCTATGGCCGGTCGACTCGATTAAGCCCGGCAACTTGACCAGGCCGGCAAGGGCTGTCACCCACAAGCGTGGGAGCGGGCCGCCACCGGTATCCAGGGCCAGGTAATCGCCGGTGCGCTTGTCATACCAGCGCGGTGACATCACCCAGCTATAGTTCCCATTGAAGTCGCGCTTCTGTGGTTTAGGGATCGTCGTCTGGTTCCAGGGATGGCGTTTGTCAACCGGGTTACCGAGCGGGTCGCGATCGACAAATGTGCGTTCGTTCTCCCAGTCCTCGTAATAGGAGCTGCCGAGTAGAATGCGAATGCCCAGGTTGATATCTACCAGGCTAGTTGTCACCAACTGCCCATCTACGAGGATGCCGGGGGTGACAAACATAGCCCGGCCCCACTGCTCCATCGTGCGATAATCGTAGTCGCACACATCCGGGTTCTGGAATGTGCCCCAGCAACCCATAAGTATGCGCCGCTGGCCAACCTTCTCGTATCCAGGCATGGCCTGGTAGAAGAAGTCGAACAGGTCATCGTGCAATGGCACCATCTTCTTCATCCACTCAACATACTTCATCAGTCGAACCAGGTAGTCGGTGAAGACCTGGATGGTGGCAACTGTGCCCACTCCACCGGGATAGAGGGTGGAAGGATGAACGTGACGGCCTTCCATCAAGCAGAACTTCTCACGGGTGAGGCGGCTCATCTGCAAGCCTTCAAGGTAAAGCTCGCCGGTAAAGGGATTGCAGGCCCGCATGATGTCTCCAATAGTGCGGTAGCCATGAATATGGGCATGCGGGGCTTCGGTCTTATTGGCCTTCTCCAGCACGCCAGGATTGGTCTCTTTCACCATCTGCTCGCAATAGTCGACGGCAACCAGGTTCTCCTGGAAGATGTTATGGTCGAACATGTACTCGGCGGCCTCGCCGAGGTTGAGGATCCACTCGCCCAGGGCCGGTGGCTTGACACCATAGGCCATGTTCTGAGTATAGACCGAGCAGGTGGCGTGGTTGTCGCCGCAGATGCCACAGATGCGGCTGGTAATGAAGTGAGCATCTCGCGGATCTTTGCCCTTCATGAAGATGCTGTAGCCCCGGAAGATGGATGAGGTGCTATGGCACTCCACTACCTTGCGCTGCTTGAAGTCGATTTTGGTGTAAATGCCCAGGCTACCTACAATTCGTGTGATGGGATCCCACGACATCTCTACGAGCTGTGGTGGCGGGGCTGGAGTCTCTTCTCGTCTCACTTGCGTCGCCATAAAACTGTCTCCTTCTATCTAAGCTAATAGAATAGAACTACTACGTACTGATGCCGTTGTTTACCATCGTGGCTGGTATCCTGTTGTCAGCTCCGTGCCCTTATGGCGCCAGGATGGCTCTTTGTTGTCTGTCTGGTTGGTCAGCTTGCGCAGGTTCCTGATAAGCGTACCGTAGGAAGTAATCAGGTTCGTCGATATCTTGGCTCCGGTAGGCTCATCCATAAATGGCATAAACTTGTCGGGAAATCCCGGCATCGTGCAGGCAATACAGATACCGCCTACATTGGGGCATCCACCGATACCTGCCATCCAACCGCGCTTCGTGACGTTGCATTGCACCACAGGGCCCCAGCATCCGAGCTTCACCAGGCACTTGGGCGAACCATACTCGGTCGCAAAATCACCTTGCTCGTAGTAACCGGCGCGATCACACCCTTCATGAACGGTTTTACCAAAGAGCCATGTTGGCCGCCCGGCCTCATCCAGCGGGATCATGGGGGCAAGTCCCACGGCCTGGTAGAGCAGGTAGAGCACGGTCTCCATGAAGTTGTCCGGCTGCACAGGGCAGCCAGGTACATTGATAATGGGAATACCTGCCTTAGATTTCCAGTCCCAGCCAAGATAGTCCGCAAGGCCCATAGCACCCGTGGGGTTGCCCTGCATGGCATGGATACCGCCGTAGGTGGCGCAGGTCCCGGCGGCAATCACTGCCAGGGCTTTAGGTGCGAGACGATCAATCCATTCGGTTGTGGGAATGGGCTGGCCGGTCGCCGGATTGGTGCCGAGGGCCGCCCAGTAGCCCTCTTTCTTAATATTCTCGTTCGGAATCGAGCCTTCTACTACAAGAACAAAGGGGTCGAGTTCACCCCGCTCAGCTTTATACCACCAGGTCATAAAGCTATCGCCACCAAGCTCATAAGCGAGAACGGGGTTGTGGAGATAAACCTTGGGGAGTCCTGGGATGGCCCCCAGCAGAACATCTTCGATGCTGGGTTGCATAGCTGCGGTTACCGATACCGTGTCCCCGTCACAGCCTAATCCAGCCGTGATCCAGACAATGTGGACTTCCACCTCGGGAGCTTTAGTCGCCATACTGTACCTCCTTGAGCGCTAACCGATCGTGGTCTACTAAATACCTTACATGGGATGGTCGTAGTTGTATTGAACAGGGCGCACTAAAGGGACTACTGCTGCAGCGCGGTTAAGCAACAACCGCTTAGGTAAGCAAATGTAATTGGGGGAACACGTAGGGAGCTGTGGGCGCGGGAAATAGGGGTAGAAGAACAGCATCCTTACGTGCCTGGTCGAGCAATGACCAGTATTCTTAAGTTGTGTGAGTATCGTCCTTCTAGTCCCTCTTATAAGATCGATCCATTACGGGATACCTTCTGGCATCCCTATGGATTACATGTGCTACATAGGCTACATGTATGACAAAAAGGGGCAAAGTATCGAATACCCTAACCATTTCAAATACAAAGATGATAATAGACATTCACAGTCCAATCAGAGAATAGCACGGCCTGCCACGTTTTGCAAGTGAACAATGGATTTCAGATTTTCTTTAGAAGTCGAGAGAATAAGTACGTGCACAGGGAGCCACAATCAGAACAAGGGCAAGTAATTCGTGCATTCATAACTATGAACTTATATATTTCATAAAAAACTTGGAACAAGCACACGCCGCTTCCGCCCATACGGCCTCTGATCCCTTCCCCATTCTCATGCAAAAAAGATGCCTACCCAAAGCTTATTTACTGGATATCGAAATGAATAGGCGCAGCTACCTCATGCTTCAGGTGCTTCTGGCGATCCCTTGCTGAGACGAGTTGCCGCAGGCGCAGGCCATCCCAATGGCCAATTTCATACTCGCCTGCTGTCCAGTACATGGTCCAACAAGCATTAAGGCCCCGGTGTAGCATAGAAACTTCCTCAGCAGGTTCCGCACTTCCTTCACGCCACAATGTGAGTAAAAGGAAGCGGCGTAGCCCTGCGCTGCTGATATTCCAGCGCAAGAGTTGAGCGTGATCAGCTACGCGGCGCAACTCGCGCTCTGCATGTAGCAGCCGCCAGAGATGTTCAGGGCTAGCGGCCTCAACTAGCGCGGTAATTGCATAGATGCTGCTGGTGCTCGGATCTATAACGCGCCTTCCCAGGGTTCTGGCCGGCTGCTGCTCCGGTAATGGCAATTGAGGAGTCTCAGGATGGGCTTCACGCCAGAGCTGATCGCGAGGCTTCACCAGAGTAGCCAGTGATAATCCATCCCATGTCCCCTCTTCGGCTGTAGTCGGTATCCAGCGCATGCTCCAGAAAGATGTCGACCAGCGAGTGAACATCCACATAAACTTTTCATGAGCGCTCGAACTCATGAAATTGAACATCGTCTGCCTGTTTTCCCATACAGTAAAGGTCATGAACTCGGTGGGGCTAGCAATAGAGCTGACATAACGAATGAGGCCAGGTGTCTCTGCCAACTGCTCCCTGATATATCGCCGTGCTCGCAGCATCGGGAGGGCAAAGCGTGAATTGCGCAGCTTGTTACGAGTCGTGACAGCCAGCATACGCTCCCTACTCTCCAGGTGGTATGAAATCGAGGAAGCGTTGCAGTTCAGCAACCATACTATTGCCATCTCCACAGTTGCATCCATCTCCCTCCTGCGCGTTCAGCAGCCGGATCATTACCGAGACTATCAGGGCCTGGGCTTGCTCGATTGCCTCGCGCAGTTCTACCGTCTGTGAAGACCAATCTGGCATGAGTTGCACGTCACCTAGAAAGGACGTTGCGATCATCAACCGGCCTGGTAGCTCGCCCATTTCCCGCGTATAAAACTCGATCAGTGGCGTCAGGGGAACTAGGCGTGCCTCTGCCGCTGCTCCAACCCCCTGCTGGTACCAGGTAATATTTTCAATGAACTCCATCGTAGCCCGCCTTCCTTCTGAAGCAAACATATTGGTCGCTGTGCGTGCATATGCATTTGAACTTTTTTGCCCGCATTATGTGCCTTTTTAATATCTACAGTAGCCTTTTTCCAGGAGCTCACCAGTTCCTCATCATCGCCGCACATTCAACACAAAGGATAATAATCATCTGGCTGAAGCACTCGCATGCCTCGCGCAGATGCTCATTACACACCGCTATTTTACAAGTAGCACACCTGGCCGTTACCCTGCCCCTGCAGAAGTAGCATTTTGTCAGGTCTACCACGGGCTTCTCCTCTACCGGCCTATGCCTCCAAGTAACTGGCCTCTCCATTACTGCTCACATCCCCTTTCGTGCCGCTAGCTCAGAGGCGACACCTTGCACTCAGTAAGCTGGCGAATCTCGTTGATCAGGCGCTCAACGCTTAATGCCACCGCAGCCTGGACCGGCGCGCTAAGGCCAAGGATGAGATCATCACACGTCGTTGGCTGGCAACCTAGCATGTAGACGGATGGGGGAAGCACACCCAGGGCCTTCGCCAGGATCAGCGCTCGCGAGGGCGTAGTCATATGCATATCGGCCAGGAAGTCCTGGCGCTGCTCAAAGGGCCACTGGGCGAGGTCTGGCACCTCCGGCTCCAGCAGGTAGATCGTCCCAGGAGCGCCACCACGATCTACAGCATCCACGATCACCAGCACATCGTACCCATCGAGCAATTCCTGTACCAGGCTGATCCCGCCGATGCCTACTTCGACTACGTTGACAGTAGGAGGAAGGTCTGGCCGTTGGGACAACTGCTGGACTACCACGATGCCGAAACCATCATCGCCGCGCAGCACATTGCCAACCCCTGCGACCAGCACACGGCGCTCGTTACCTGGCTTTCCAGTAGGCTGATATATTGTCGTAAGCTGCTTCTCAGTATTCATCAGCCTACTGCCCCTCACTCGCTTTTCTTGCATGTAGAGGTACCTGCTCAACACTGAGCGCAAGCTGGATCATTCCATCACGAAGCGCGACCGGTATCACCATCAAATGCCCGCTGCCGCCATCCAGCCGCTTGCCTGTACGCACATCGTAGCGGCAGTTGTGCCAGGGGCAAAGAAGGGTGTAGCCCTCGAGCTTGCCGGCATCAAGCGGTAGAATTGAGCCTGGACAGGCATTGCGATAGGCATAGACTTCTCCATCCAGATTGCAGAGCAGTATACGCGCCCCTTCAACCTCAACTCCCTTCAAGGTGCCAGCAGGAAGCGACTCAAGCGGCATGACCTCGGTGTAGACTGGATGTTTCACTTTGCGGATCATGGGGCTCACCTGTTGCAGCGGAATAAAGCTCCCGGAACGGGCAGGAGCCTTCACCGGCTCGTGCATCTCCACGGAACGGAAACCAGGGATATTCCCGGCTTTCACCTGCTCATGGGATTCAGGTGGCATCAACTCATAGAGGGTCAGTAGCAGCCGGACGGAGGGTTCTTGCAACGCCTGATCGAGCAGCGCTGGATTCTGAGTCTGGAGCACTTCGACCAACCTTTGGAGGCCCTGCCGGTGGAGGGCATCGACGAGGCTAAGCATCTCCATTACCTGCTGGCGCAGCGGGATATTTGGATGCTCCTCAAAAGCCTGGACCAGTTGATCCAGTCGCTGGGCGACCTGTTCAAGGGTTTCTTGATCTGTTAACGCTTGATCTGCCACGATCTGTTTCCTTACGAGGAGTCCTGGCACCCACAAGGGATGCCACTACATGCGCATACGGCGATAGACATTCTGCTACGTCGTGCTGCAATGAATACATTTGTCGCGCGGAATATCCTTGCAATGCGGGCAGTTGGGGCCACATTCACCATGAGCCTGGCCGGTAAGGCCGGCAAACTCGTCGGCAAAGCGACGCGCTCCCTCTCTGGCGCCGAATGGAGTGAAAGCATAGCGAGGTGGGAGGATATCAGCCTCACGCACCAGGTAGCCATCAACAACCATGCGCTCCATTTCTCTAGAAAGCAACTCTTCATCAGCAGGCAGAAAGGTCTGGAGGTCGCGAACAGTGACGCTATCGCCAAAGCCCTCCCCCCGGTACCAGTACATGACCTGCAAGATCTCGTCGCGCCAGTAAAGCTCATCAAGCGGCTGCGCCTGTCCTATCTGATCGTTTGGTTGCTCCATCATGATGCCTCCACCTCATACGTGTCGTATATGCATACGTTTCATTATAAAAGAAAAGAGAGAATTATTCCTCGCCTGCTCAATCTTTCTCTAAGGAAAGATAGGAGCCAGGATTCCAGGCCATGGATGGGCTGGTTGAAAGTTCGTCCAACGGGGCCAGCGCTGCCCGTTGTACTGCTTTGATCAACGGAATGATGGCCGCCTGCACAGGTTCACTGAATCCCAGACCCCAGCCTTCATCAAGCGGCTCGACTTCTACCACTACTACGTCAGGCGGCCAGATACCGAAAAAGCCGCCAACGATCAGCAAGTTGTCCAGGCTGATCACGCCTGTAACTGCCTCAGCGACCCGCGCCTGGATTTCTTCGGGATCGGGCAGGCGTCCATCCCAGCGGTAGCAGTAGACCTGCCCCGGCTGGCGCCCGCGCCCGACGGCACCAAACAGGATCACGCGGTCATAAGGCGGGGCCTCGCGAAAGCGATGAACCGCAGCGATAGGGCCGCCGAGGCTAAGATCATCGATCTCAACCTCTGCTGGCCATTCCAAGCGCTGGAGTTCAGGCAGGATGGCCGGTCCCACCGACAAGTCGCGCAAGTTGGTATAGCCGACGCTGCCAATAAACAGACGCTTCACATCAATCCTCGATGCCGCAAGCGCAGGTATTGATTTCACGGGAGATCACCCAGTCCGTGCCATCCACATGAATATGCGTGGTGCAGGGCATACAAGGATCGAAGCTGCGGATTGTCCGTAAGATATCGATGCCTTTGTACTTATCCGGGCTGGAGAAAGTCTCCAGGATAGGTGTGTTGAGTACTGCCTCCTCATATGGGCCTGGGTTGCCCCACGGGTCCTTTGGGCTGGCATTCCACGTCGAAGGAGTCAGTATCTGGTAGTTGCTCAGCGCTCCGTCGTCAATGGTAGCGTGGTGTGTCAGGTAGCCACGACCAGCACCCCAGAAGCCAGCGCCAATGTGGAAGCCCTTGCGTGGTGGCTCAAAGGGGGTATGGATCTTGTCTTTGCCCTGCTTGAGCAGATCCAAGCCGATAAGCCAGTTATCGAAGGCAATCACTGTGACATAGGCAAGGTGGTAGGCACGACCACGATTGCGCTCGAAGGCATTCCACACATCGGGAATCTTCCACTCCAGGTCCATAGCAGGCAAGGTACTTTCAGGCACATGGATCTTCAGGCTCTTGCCGGTTGGCTCAAGGAAGCGCCTATGGGGCAGGACGCCACCAGCGGCTGTGTTCCATAAGCGCGCTGAGCATTCTGCTTCCATCGCCCGGCGATCCCAGCGGGGTGACGTTGCCCAGGAGTACTTCTCGCGCCAGTTCTGGCCTATGGGCTGGGGTTTAGTCTCCTTGTTCCACATATGGAACGGGCTGATTGGGTTGCCGGCGGGATCCGTCCTGAAGCGCGGATGAGCGGCATTCCAGGTCTCGTAAAACGAGTGCTCGACGAACTCTTCGACGCCAATGTTGAGTGTTTGAAGCTTGGTAGTGACGAGCTCACCCTCCACGATCACACCTGGCGTAGCCCAGCGCCGCTCGCCCCACTCATTGCAGTGTTCGTATGAAGCATCGTAGGCAAAGGGATCATCCCAGATGCCGGAATCGATGAGATTGGCCGGGCGCATGCCAACCTTCTTGTACTCAGGATTGACATCGTAGAAGAAATCACAGATATCGTCCCAGATACCCACCGTCTTCTTACAATAGTCAAACAGTTGGTACAGGCGGGAGTAGATTTCGTTGAAGCTGCTGATGCTGACCGTCGTGGTCATGCCGCCTGGGATGACGGTCTCAGGATGCGGGTACTTGCCACCGATAAGGACGTATGCCTCGCGTGCCACTCGGGTCATTTGCAATCCTTCAAGGTACAACGTACCGGTCAAGGGATTGAGCTCGGTCATGATCTCGCCGATTGTCTTGTAGCCATGAACATCAGCATGAGGAGCCGGGGTCGTCTTAGCCTTCTCCCAGATCTCTGGATTGGTGGTTTCAACGATTGCTTGTGAGTAGTCAGGCCCGGCCAGCAAGAACAGGTGCAGCGGGTTGTCATACCAGAACTCCAGGGCCAGCAACAGGTTGCGCACGGTGATGCCGAGTGGAGGTGGAACAACAGGGAAAGCCATTTCCATGGCGAGGGACGATGTCGTAGAATGGACGCCTCCACATACACCACACGCCCGGCTGCTGATGAACGCGGCATCGCGAGGATCGCGGCCCTTCAGGATGACCTCGTAGCCACGAAACAGGGTAGCCATCGAGTTGGTTTCCAGAACACGCCGCTCATTGAGATCGACCACACTGTGGAAGGCCAGCGCTCCCGCTATGCGCGTTACAGGGTCAAAATCGACCGATTTGATATGGCCATTGCGTGCCAGCAAATCTTTGATCCGATCGGCCTGCTCATCAAGAGAACGTGTCTGATACGCATATGGATCGCGCACACCCTCTCTAAGGTGCGCCTTACCGTTTTCATCAAATTCGATGGGGAGATTCTTGAAACACATGGGATTGCCTCCTTAGCGCCCAAATAACTTAGCCACAGCCGCCAGGTCTCCATCGACCGCTAGCAGGCCAGTAAGCAACTGACTTAGAGCGCCGTTAATCGTGCTCAGTTTGTTGGGAAGGGGCTGCGTATCTTTTACAATCGCGTCCAATCCGCCAGCTAGCTGGTATAAATTGCGGCGCGCGCGGCTTAGCGCTATGATAATACCGAGCAGATAGATAACCAGTACCAGCACCACGATAAACACGACGGCCAGGCTGATGTATAGCAGGATGCTCCCTATCATCAAGGCCTCCTTTCAGATCCGCTCTGGGCCACGCGCTCGGTGAGAGCCGATCCGATGGTCCCGGTGTGTGACTTGATCGACTCCGCAGCGCTGAGCAACTGCGTAGCAACAGCAATTGTGTCATCCAGCGCCTTGATGTGCTGGGTATTGCTGGCTATACCAACCCCTGCATCGCGCATCTCAGCAAGGTAGCGCTCGATGTTTCGCGCCGCAGTGAGGGTACGGTGCAGTAAATAAACCACAAGTGGAAGGATGACCAGCACGGCGATAGCCAGCGTGACGATCCAGATCACGTAGACTGCCGTTGGAACAATGATCGAATCTTGCAGGGCAGCGAATATCATGGCGTACCCTCCTGCTGCTGGACGACAGCCTCGATTGTCTTCGCCAGGCGCTCGTCTACTTGCTGCAAGCCGGCCGCAACCTGGGCGAGGGCCGGGTTGAGCTTCGAGACCTCGGTTGGCAAGTGCCCCGTCTCCTGTTCAATCGCTCTAAGCCCGAAGGCCAGCTTGGCGAGGAAACTATCCGGCTTGCCACCAATCGCTTCAAGGGTGATAGATATCTGGCCCAGGTAAATGGCCAGCACGCCAAAGAAGATTACCACCACCACCGCTGAGATTACCGTCAAGAGGACCAGCATGTTGATTCCTCCTTTTAGTGAATTTCTACCTGAGAGCGCGCGCAAGTGGGACAACCTGGGCACTGTTCGGCGTGGTGCTCGATAGCATCCGCACCTGCGAGGATCTGCTTCGCCGTCTCAAGTATTTCGCCTGCCACACGGTTGGTGTCCACCAACAGGGGAATATGGACGGTATTGTTGGCCACCAACTTGCCGGTCGTCCAGATCTCCTCGACTGTGTTGAGGATGCTCCGCGCTGTCCGGAGTACCATCGCCAGCAACAATGCGACCACGAGGGTGACTACCAGGAGCAGAGCAATCGAAATTCCCCAGACAAGGTAAACTGCCTGATATGTCATGCGCTTGCCCCCTCTCGCCGCCTGTCGGCATCCTGCTGCGCCTGAACGATTTGTCCGGCATGGGATAGGATGGATTGCGCGCCTGCGAGCAATTGCCTGGCGACCATATTCGTGTCTTCCAAAGCCCAGATAACCTGGGTATTCTCGCGGATCTGCCTGACCATGCCCAGAGCCGCTTTTGCACCGCGGTCGATGCTCTTCGCTATTAGCAGAATGGTCAGGAGCAGCACTGCCGCAATCACGACAATCACTGCGGCAATGATGAGACCGATGTACCAGTAGAAGAAAAGGACTTGATCCGTCATAGGGATCTCCTCTCACTAACCAGTTTCCAATATCAATACATAAGGAACCAACCGGAAGTTCTAGCGGTTATGCCGGTTATTTCCGCTCCTGTTCTGGACGTGCCCCGCTTTGGCCGGGGCGAACACCAGGTACCTCGTACCCACCTGAGTACATCTCTTCAGGCTTGGTGCGACCAGGTGTTTCGGCATTGAGGAACTGCAGCTTCTCATAGAAGAAATGGACGGTCTTCTTGAGCGGACCAGGCTCCGGAACATTGCCCCAGCCGCTCGGCACGCGCTGCCGCTTGTCCCAGAGCTGCTCGCGGTTCTGGAACTGCATGGTCACACGACGCAGTGGCCGGACAAACGAGCCAACCGTACGCGAGGCGCCAGTAGATACCAGCGAGCCAGGTGGACGCTTGTAGAAGGGTGAGAAGCGGTCGGGAAAGCCTGGCATGGTGCAGCCGATACAGACGCCACCGGTATTCATACAGCCGCCAAGGTGATTGATAGCCCCACGCGAGGTGATATTGCACTGCACAACGGGACCCCAGCAGCCAATTTCCACCAGGCATTCTTTATCGCCGTACTCGTGGGCAAACACTCCCTCTTCATAATAGCCGGCGCGCACGCAGCGGCGATGAACTGTCTCACTGAACAGCCAGGCTGGCCGCCCCAGCTCATCGAATTCCGGCAAGGGGCCGTAACCATTGAGGAAGAGCAGGATAGCGGCAACCGTCTCAGTAAAGTTATCCCCGATAGGGGAACAGCCAGGAACGTTCACCACAGGTAGGCCGAGAGCGCTACGATAGTCTTTGCCTAGAAAATCCATAACGCTCATGGCGCCTGTAGGGTTGCCGTATGCTGCTGGAATGCCGCCCCAGGTGGCGCAGGTGCCAATAGCAATGACCGCCGCAGCGCCCGGCGCGAGCCGTTTCAGCCACTCAGCCGTCGATATCGGCGTGCCCTCGCGTGAACCCTCCATGACACTGACCCCCATAGCGCACCAGTAACCACCCGTTTCTTTTGCCAGATCCTCATTGGCGATAGAGCCTTCGTAGATCACGACGTAGGGCGCGTTCAGTTTGCCCTCGGCGGCCAGCTCGTAATTTTTCACGAAGGCTTCGCCTGCCTCGACTGAGACGACCGGATGGTGGAGGACGACACGCGGCACACCGGGCAGGCGACCGAGCAAGAGATCCTCAACGCTTGGAGCAGTAGCGCCCGTCACAGCAACACTGCAGCCATCACAACTCATACCGGCAAGCCAGTAGGCGTGCACCACCTTCACCGGTCCCAGCAAAGCGCCCTCGCGCCCTTGCGCAGGGTCCTTCTTCAACTCGCGCTCGACGCTCGAGCTCATCCAATCGACTGGCTCTACACGTTCTGCCACGGTCTCCTTTTCAAGTGGAGAGGGTGGTATTGTCAGTTCTTCCATCAGGTCGCTCCTTCCATAGCAACTCGTTGAACCGTACAGCAATGCAATTCCCTTGCTGGCGTTTCACGGCGCCTGTATTCTCTCAACTACTCGCTAACGGCAGCTAGCTTTTCCCGTAATTGTTCAACTTTTTGAACGTAGGCCGACTGCGGGTCACGATCCAGAATTGGAGTCACGGTCTGATCCGCCTCGAGCACTTCTTCATCGAATGGGAGCACCGCAATGACCTCAATTCCTCGCTCAGCACAGTACCGGTGAATTAGCTCTTCCTCATGCGCGCTACGGATCTTGTTTGCCACCGCGTATATCTGCTTGATTCCAAGTTCCTTTGCGAGGGGAATCATTCGACCAAGTGTTTCCAGGGAGCGGTAGTATGGTTCTGTGATCAAGAGGAGAGTGTCCACATGACGCAGGGTGCCTCGACTGAGATGCTCTATAGAAGCTTCCATGTCGAGCACAGTAACGCCATGCGTGCTGCCAAGTTCTCCAACCAGGCCACGGACCGTGGCATGTTGTCCGCAGAGTCAGCCACGCCCTGCGCCAAGCAAGCCCGTCATCACCAGCACGCCAACACCGTCAGGACCAATGGCGCCATAGTTTGCCAGCACTTCAGCAAACGGGCGCTTTAGTCGCAATACAGCCGTACCCTGTCCATCGTCCACCTCTTCCAGGATGTCCTCACGCGGTATCCGGCCTAGTTTAGCGACTTGTTCCGGCTTCAGGCCGAGAGCCACGGCCAGATTGGGATTGGGATCGTCATCAATGGCGACGACTGGATAGTCATGGCGAGCAAATAAGCGAGCCAGTGTGGCTGCCGTCGTCGTCTTGCCCGAACCCCCTTTTCCTGCTACTCCAATACGCATATTTCACCTCATACGACATGTGCTAAAATAACAATTTGCCAGCGAGATGATGAGCCAGTAAGGTTGCCTGTATTTATGCTTCTTGCGATTGACCCATGGGCGCTTCCTTGTCCTGAGATTGCTCATTTAGAGCCAATTGACCAACTCTGGCCATATAGAGGGTAAGGTAACGATCAAGCACTTTGCGATTCTGGCGGATGCTCTGAGCCCAGGTATGCAAGAGATCTTCTCCCTCAGAGCTCAATTCGTAGGTGCGGCGGGGGGGACCATGACTGCTCGGATCCCACCGCGAGATCACGAGGCCATCGCGCTCCATCTGGCGCAGCGTGCGGTAGACGGCTGCAGGATCGGGCGCACCAATGCTTAAACCAGCCTGTGCTAACCGGTCAAGGAGATCGTAGCCATGCGATGGATGCTGGTAAAGCAGCAACAGGAGGCAGGGTTGCAAAAAGTTTTTGGGCTGCCCACCATTGCACTGGCACGCCGGTTCATTATTTCCAGTAACCATCAACTCGACAGTATCTGATAGATCCAAAGGCAACACCTCTTTGTATTTGCAACTTCTCTATATGCATCTTACAAATACTACCTAATATTGTAATGACTCGCAACACGAGATGTCAAGTAAGCAATCTTTTACTATGAGGAGGGTAACTTACGGAGGATATCTTCGATATCAGGAAGGTGGTCGAGGGCATAGGCGATACAGACCTCTATGAACGTAGACTTGCGCACTTCTAGTGGATAGAGTTCATGGTTGGTCGTTTTATATGCCTCGCCAAGCCGATCGTATATGCCTTGCTCCAGGTAAATGCTGCGATGCACTCGTGTACGAGTCGGCTGCGGGCGCTCGCTGCTGTCTGAGACATGAGATTGTCTTGCAACTGTCGCGCTGTGATCCTCGTTTGTATCCGCCATCGGTGGCTCCTTTTCAATTACATAAGCCAGATCAAGCAGCACTTTTTCCTGCCGGTATTTGCATATTCTCTATATGTATTTTACATATACCTGCCTGGTATTGTACCGATTCCCCCATCAGGTGTCAAGATTCGGGGAGACTTTGGCTGTTTGCAACCTCAGCTCTTCCGCTTAGAGCTTCTTTAACTAGCGACCAGTGCGCCCCCGAGCACCATGACAATAGCCCCTAGCAATCTGGCGCGCAGGTTTCCTTCATGCAAGAACAGCCAGGCCCACAGGATAGTGAAGATGGCGCTCAGCTTGAAGAGCGCTGTCACATATCCTACCAGCCCGGTAGCGATGGCGGTAAATCCGAAGAGAGGCGCTACTCCGGCGATGAGGGCAGCGGCGAGAAACGCGCGGGGATGAGCGGCTAATCCTCCAAAGGCCACCTGTTTCTTTGATGTGCCGGTAGAAGGCGTATTAGTATCGTGGCGAACAAAGGGTAGCAGCGCATTGGGCGTCAACATGATCACAGTGATTACTGTTCCGAGCAGAGCTACGAGAGGACCACTTGGAGGGTTCACATGCTCAATGGCCAACTTTTCAAGCACCGTCGTTATTCCCCATAGAGCGCTGGCGAGGAGAGCAAGCGCCGCTCCCGGCCTGCGCACCAGCACGAGGAGCGGCACCAGCAGCCCGGTACGCGCCTCCTGTACCTCCAACAAGTAGGCCCCGAACAGGATGGTAGCGACACCGAGGCTCTCTCGCAGGCCAGGGGTTTCACCCAGAGCAATCCAGGCCACGAGGAGCGTGAAGGCCGGGTTAAAAGTGAGCAAGGGAGTCACGAGCGAAGCATCAGCTCTGGATAGCGCATCTGTAGAGAGCAGAGTAGCCAGCCAGTTAAAGAGGGCTGAGCCGAGGATGCCTGCGACAAAAATTATGTCTATCTGAGGGAGACGCGCTGTGCAAGAGAGGGATATGCTCGCTGGAAGTCCTTTTACCATGCATTGTGTGAGGAGAAGTGTTCCCGCAGCCAGGAGAGGAAGAGACGCTGCATTGACTGCCCACGCTACAAGTGCCGGGCGTACATCGCGCAGCAGTTGCTTATTAAGGATTGGCAGTATGGATGTGAGAAGAGTAGCCGAGAGCGCCAGTACAGCCCACATGTATCTGCTTCCTCCTCTGCAATGAGGCACAAAAGGCAAGGCTCCTAAGTCCGAGTGCAACAATATCCAACATGTTATATTATAAAGGAGAGCATACTATGGATATTTCGTCGTCTTACAGTCAGTGGTTGCGTCTTCCTTTTTGTTCACCTATCAAAGATTCGATAGGAGAGGGTTCACAACCTCATTAAGCTAGAAAATCCATGAAAAGATCGTGGGACTCGCTGCTCAAGCGCAACAACGGTAAATCAGAGGGCCGCCCGCTGGATTTTCCCATTCCGGGGCCTACCCTTAGCCGGTACGGTAGGGACCTGACCCGCTTGGCTCTTGCAGCCCAGCCGTTGGTTGGCCGTGAGGCCGAGATCTCTGAAATCTTCGAGGTTTTGTTGCGATGGCGGCACAACAATGCGCTCATCATAGGCCGTCCCGGGGCGGGCAAGACTGCTCTGCTCGTCGAGCTAGCACGACAGATGGCGATGGGTATCGCGCCAGCCGGGCTTGCCGGTCGAGGGTTGGTGGAACTCAATGCTCGCGCCCTGATCGCCGGTACCAGCATGCGCGGGCAGTTTGAAGAGCGGGCGGCTGCTGTCGTTCGCGAACTTCAGGGGTATCACGGCGCACTGGTAGTAGCATTCGATGATCTTACCTCCTTTCTTGCCACTGCCTCAGTAGGAGGAGTAGACCTGTTGCGCCTCTTCGGGCCAATACTTGAGTCATCGGTGACACCGGTTCTCGCTACAGCTAACGAGGATCTACTGCAGGAACATGTTGATCTCAAGCGCCAGGTAGAGGCCCAGTTCCAGGCGATTCAGCTCAATGAGCCGCCACACCAGCAGGTGCTCGAGATGCTCGAGTTATGGGCCGGAACTATCGAGGCTCATCATGGCGTTTCAATTCCTCCTGCAACTGTGGAACACGCTGCACACCTCGCGCGTCGTTTCATCAAGAAGCGGGCGCTTCCAGACTCTGCCCTGTCCCTGCTTGACCAGGCAGCCGCCGCTACCAGGCTGACGAGGGAACAAAACCCGATTGTAGGCCCTGAACAGGTGGCAGCCGTAGCCTCGCGCTGGACCGGCATTCCACTTCAAAATCTGCTCGATGAGGAGGCTGCCCGCCTCGCCAACCTGGAAGCAGTGCTTCACCGGCGTGTAGTAGGACAGGATGCCGCCGTGACCGCAGTTGCAAACGCTGTTCGCAGGGTGCGTGCTCGCCTCACCGACCCGGGGCGACCTGTAGGCTCCTTCCTCTTCCTCGGCCCCACGGGTGTCGGCAAAACCGAACTGGCCCGCGCACTTGCGGCGCTGCTATTCCAGGATGAAGCAGCCATGGTGCGCATCGACATGTCCGAATATATGGAGAGACACCAGATTGCTCGCTTGATAGGTGCTCCTCCTGGCTATGTTGGCTACGATCGAGGAGGTCAGCTTACCGACGCCGTTCGCCAGCGGCCCTACAGCATCGTTCTCCTTGATGAGTTGGAGAAGGCGCATTCAGACGTGTTCAATTTGTTGCTCCAGATCATGGAGGATGGACGCCTGACGGATGGCCTTGGCCAGACAGTCGATTTCCGGCATACCGTGATCATCATGACCTCGAACTGCGGCTCAGAGCACATCGTTGAACTTACCGCGGCCTCCGAGGAGGAGGTTCGGGAACGTGTCATGGAAGATGTCAGGGCCCAGTTCAAGCCCGAATTTCTCAACCGCATCGACGAGATCATTGTCTTCCATCGTCTCGGTCGTGATGAGATCCGGCGCGTAGTTGATATCCAGGTAGCCCGCTTGCAGGAGCGACTGGCAGAGGAGTACAAAATCGAATTGGTGCTGGCTCCGGCTGCGCGCGATTGGCTGGCAGACAAAGGTTATGACATCGAATACGGTGCCCGCCCGCTAAAGCGATTGATTCGGCGAGAACTGGAAGACAAGTTAGCCCTGCAAGTGGTGGCTGGAGAATTGCGCTCTGGAGGAGGCCGTGTGCTGGTTGATGTGGACACGAACCAGGATGGACATCTCATCGTTAAAAAAGAGGAGACACAGGTTCGTGTCTCCCCACCGCTCTCACGTGCTGTTGAAAGTGGTCATTAACCTCTTACCGGTGCAATGGCATCTCTTGTGGATACTCTACCTGCGGCTGCTCATACTCTGGCTGCCGAGGCTCATACTCACGCGCAGCTTCTTGTGGATCTGATACCGGCTGCTGTTGCGGCTGGTAGCCTTGTTCATAGCTTTGATAAGAATCCCGCGCCTGCTGCGTATAGGGCATCGTTAGCTTTTCTCTATTATTCAGCCAGCGTACAAGTGCCTAGATGACTACTATCAACAGTACAATTCCAAGTATCATGCCTACAAGCATCATAGGCATGCCGGGCCAACTATAACCATATCCGGGCATCATCATATATGTATCCTCTCTTTCTAAGCTACCTGGTAAGTTGATATCGACCAGGAAGCTCCCTTTTTAACTTGCTACTAGAATTATCGCTCCCTCCAGTCACAAATTCATCACACCGGTTGCCTCCAATATCACACTCGCATCACAACTTACTCAATGGGGTTTGGGAATTTTGTGAGGATTTCGTGACGATGCGGCTAAGAAATGTGACAGCTTCGTGAGCTCGATACTGCATACTTCAAATCAATAACTGTCATTTAAAGTACGGACAAAAACATTCGGGTTTCAGGAAAGAGAGATATGCTATGTTCCGTCAAACTAAAGCGTTGCGTATACTTGCCGGGGGAATCTTTTTCATCGCTCTCGCTCTGGCCTTCTTCTTAGCGATAAGCGGGGGAAGTTTCTTGTACGCCGGCTTCTGGCCATTGATCCTGGTACTACTGGCAGTTTCCTCTATGGTAGGGGGCCTGGTGATGGCGAGGTTAATTATGAAGAGCCCGAAAGTAGCGGTTACAATACCTCGCCAACAAAGATATCAGTCGCAGCAGGAAGTACCGGAGGTCTTTCAAAAAGAATTTGCTCGCTACCTTTAGCAAGCCGCAAAAAAGAGGGGACGCAGTTCTGCATCCCCTCACTGTTCTTAATGATGCGGGAAGAGAGCACCCATGGGCACGCCTGCCGAGAACATCACCGGCATAACGAGTTCCGTCCAGAGGATGAAGGTTATCCCGGCCGCCAGACCCATCAAACCTGCCGTCTTCCAGTAGGAATGGATTGCTACCTCCCGTGAGTAACCGGCAAACGCGGGACGAGCCACAAAGTAGCTGGCGATCAACACCAGAACGATGGAAACGAGTGCCCAGATAGGTGTCCATCCCAGCCCAAAAAGCAAGTTGTTTCCCACCGCAAAGTAAGCAGTACCCAGGCCCAGCCCGCTAAGCAGAGCTGGCACGAGGCCGAGACTACAGCAGTTTACCGGTAGCCAACCAGCCAGGAAGCCTAGCGAAGCAATTGCCCCACGGTTGGCACAGAAACCCTCTTGCACTCCGGTACGCGGCACCGGTTGCGGCTGTGGTTGGGGCTGTAGCTGGGTGCCTTTGAGAATATCAGCCATGTTCTACCTACCTTTCTTTAGACCTTGAGATGGAATACATTCCTGAGGATGTCGTACACAATCGGCGACAGAAGAATAAACCACACCAGGTAACCACCCACAGCCCAACCAGCAGTGCGTATCAAGTTGTGGGTATACAGGCGCTTGAACGCATCGCCAGACATGTGCGGTCTGAACCGCCGCACCGAAAGATAGGTAACGCCCAGGACAAAGAGAACGCCGATGAGTAATCCGGCCAATGCTTCGAACTGCATGTTGAGAAACTTTCCCAGGACCCCTGCCAGGGATCCGGCGCCTACTCCCATTAAGCTGAGAGCAACAGCGCCACTTCCTCAACAGCCAGTTGCGACCAGTCCCGCGAGCACCCCGCTAATGGGTGCGCGTGATTTTGTCAATTCTGGTGGTACAGCATACGCTGCGCTTCTCTCAGTTACTTTAGCCATATTCACTGCCTTTCTTGTGAACGACTTATAGCCGACGGCTCTGTAGCAAACAGAGATAGCCATATGGCCCAAAGGGCCAAACGCTTTACTAAAACGAATAACTACGTGATGACGGAACAATACTGAACAAGTACGCACTACAGGTTCCAGTTTACGAAGCACACACTTTATTCACCCTGCCCTTCCTGGCGCTCAGTAACCCTGCCTCTCCACCAGAATCTACTCAATATTCCTATTGGAGAGAGGAAAAATGAGTTAAGAAGTGACGGGCGCAGTGCGACCACTGAAGATAAGATAGATGCCGATGAGCATCAGTATCGCTCCTGGCACGAAGAGGAAGAACACCATGGCCTGGTTTACCACCACGGCATTCGCATTCATCCCTGACATGTGTGACATGCCCATGTTCACTGGTGGTGGTATCAGATACAGATGCATCGCCGGGCCGATGAAGGGCGCCAGGAACACCCACAAACCGATGATAAATAAAATAACTCCAAGGACTCGAACACGCGACATCTCTGTCACCTCCATATCTCTACAAATAGACAGCCCTTAGAATACATCCTTCCTACATCAATAAAGTGTAGCACAAGGAATACATATGCGCAAGAGGTTCATACAACGATACAATTATGTCACATGCTAGTATTGAATATTTTTTCCTGTTCAAGAGTTTGACAGGAATGCAGCGAAATGGCACAATAGGGCCGTAACATGGAGGTGTAGGGGCCCCGGTGGGTCTCACCGTCTTCAAAACGGCTGGGGGGTCGCTCGGTGCGGCCCCTGGTGGGTTCGACTCCCATACGCCTCTGCCAGAACCACTTCTATTGCAGGAATCCACTTACAGAAATACTATCGCCTTTTGAGAAAACTTCTCTAATACACAATACGTTTTTGCCCTTAGACAGATTACAGAATGCAAAAAGTTCGTACTTGCATCGTCTTTATAGTAGAATGGTAGAGTATCATTCTTACAGGAGCGAATTCAAGAAAGGAGCAGATTGCATGTCAGAGGAGCAGATGAAGACAAACGATCGTCGCCTTTATGAAGAGGCCTGGAATCAAGGGAACATGTCGGTAGTTGATGATCTCATTGCCCCGAACTACGTTGGGCACGATCCCCTCAGCCCGATTCACGGCCCTGAAGGCTTCAAACAGTATATTGAGATGATCCGCAGCGCTTTCCCCGATGCACATATGACGATTGAGGAGCAGATTGCTGAAGGAGACAAGCTGGTGACTCGCTGGACGGCGACCGGCACGCACCGGGGCCCGCTTATGGGTATTCCCCCAACGGAGAAGCATGTAACCGTAACCGGGATTGTGATTGGTCGCTATGAGAATGGGAAGGTCGTGGAAAGCTGGGGCAACTGGGATACGCTGGGCATGCTGCAACAACTCGGTGTCGTCCCTGCGCCATAATTGTTCAGAATGAGTGGAACGGGCGGACAACTACAAGAGCCAACCAACATTGATGATGGGAAACGGGCGGGTGACCATAAAGGCACCAATAGCCCGGCCTTGATTGGGGGAAACGGACGGGCGACCATAAAGGCTCACCCCGCAGCCACCCAGCCCCGCTCGCTCCTACGATATACGCCGTGTGGTTGCATTGTGTGTTGTTGGGGTAGAATGAGGAAAAAGGATAACCACTGGACATTCGGGCAGGAATCTGGCATAATACATAGCAACACAACAGAATAGCAACAGAACATCGAGCAAAAGCGACGATGGGGAAAAGTAAGCAGATGGGAAAGCCACAGAGAGAAAGAGCCACCGGCTGCAAGCCCTTTTGCGGAACCGGCTGCTGAAGTTCGCCCCTGAGCTGGCTGTTGAGCAGGTCTTTTTCCTGGGTAGACAGCCCCGGCTATGCCCTCGTTACCAGGCAAACCAAGAGGAATCCTGCATTTCATGGGCGCGATCAATCGGGTTCCACGATAAATCGGGGACCTACGGGCGCAATAAATTGGGCCCCTACGGGATTCAATATGGGTGGTACCGCGGAGTTCGCTGGCAACTTCGTCCCTGTCGACGAAGGTGTCAGCTTTTTTTATTGTCTTGATCGGCTAGGTGTCATGTTTTGCATGAACGTGGGGAAAGGGTTGGAAGC
>CADDZH010000093.1 GCA_902812455.1 Chloroflexota bacterium
GTTGGCATTGCCGCTATTGACAATGATGGCCTGCGCTCTGCCGCTTTTCAAGCGCTCCTGGCATAGCAGGACGGGGGCGGCGCGTGTCTTGCTCGTGGTAAAGGTACCGGCAGCGACGCAGGGGACATCTGATGCTAAAATAGCAAGGTCAGGAATCGAGGCATCAGATTTAATCCCACAGGCGGTGATACCCGCACGGAAGCCCTGCGGGGCCGTTACACATTGATCGACTTCACGAAACATATCAGGCAAAATAGTACACCTCCAACAAAAAATTCCCACTTCCCTGATCTGTTCCCAGTTGCATGTTGCCACTCCTGGGAAACTGATTACTGGGAACCGGGAATGCATCTCTCTATCCCATTGTACGATCTCAAGCAGAGGACAAACAACCCCCTTCAGTTTGAAAGAATTCGCTAGCGCTATCCAAGCTGCGGGAGAACCTGAGTGCCCTGTCCTTAGAATCAGGTGTTTGTTTCCCCATTTAAAGGGGGTGGCTGGTACTGCTGGGTCATTGGCTGGGTCATGCCGCTGCCAGACTTTGGTTCCGGCAGCAGCTTCCCATTCCCCTGCTCACCGTTCTGCAACGAATCGATGGTTGGCATCCCGGCCAGGATAGAGGGA
Organism: Chloroflexota bacterium; assembly: GCA_902812455.1. The sequence goes on from CADDZH010000093.1 coordinate 625, forward strand.
GTCTCGTACTGATCATCCTCAATGGGCTGATTGAAGAGCGACTCGAAAAGCGGGCCTTCTAGTGTCTCTTCTTTAATCAGGCGTTCGCTGATCATAATCAGCCGTTTCTTATTCTGCATCAGAACACGGTACGCTTTATCAAACGCCTCCTGGATGATGCGGCGTACCTCTTCGTCCACCTCGCGGGCCGTCTGCTCGCTATAGTTGCGCTGCTCGCCGAAGTCGCGTCCCAGGAACACAAGCTCTTCCTTGTGCCCTAACGCCATCGGCCCGATACGGCTGCTCATGCCGTACTCGGTCACCATCGAGCGCGCTATCTTGGTCACCCGCTCGATATCGTTCGAGGCGCCGGTCGTCACCTCGCCGAAAATGATCAGCTCGGCCACATGCCCGCCAAGCGCGTAAGCCAGCATATCCTCAAATTGCGGCTTGCTCCACAGGTAGCGGTCTTCTGTTGGCAACAGCATAGTAAAGCCGCCGGCCTGCCCGCGCGCCACAATTGACACCTTGTGAACGGGGTCGGTATTGGGCAGCATACGGGCCACCAGCGCATGGCCCACCTCGTGATAAGCAGTAATGGCCTTTTCTCGCTCGCTGATAATGCGACTCTTGCGTGCGGGACCCGCCACCACGCGATCAATAGCCTCTTCCAGCTCGCTCATGCCGATCAGTCGCTTATTGCGCCGTGCCGCCAGGATAGCCGCTTCATTGAGCACGTTGGCGAGGTCGGCGCCGGAGAAGCCGGGTGTCTGTTTTGCCAGCGTCTCCAGAGTAACATTCTTGTCTAAGGGCTTATTTTTCGCGTGGACGCGCAAGATGGCAATGCGCCCCCGGATATCCGGGCGATCAAGCACAACCTGCCGGTCAAAGCGGCCAGGACGCAGCAGCGCGGGGTCAAGGACATCGGGACGGTTGGTTGCGGCGATCACGATCACATTGGTATTGGTGTCGAAGCCGTCCATCTCGACCAGTATCTGGTTCAGTGTCTGCTCTCGTTCATCGTGCGAGCCACCAAGTCCTGCTCCGCGCTGGCGACCAACGGCATCAATTTCATCAACGAAGACGATACAAGGGCTGTTACGCTTGGCCTGGTCGAACAGGTCGCGCACGCGGCTGGCGCCAACGCCAACAAACATCTCGACAAACTCGGAGCCGCTGATGCTGAAGAATGGCACTCCCGCCTCACCGGCAACGGCACGAGAGATGAGCGTCTTCCCTGTTCCCGGTGGGCCAACCAGCAGCAAGCCCTTGGGAATACGCGCACCCAGGGAAACAAAGCGCTCAGGATACTTCAGGAATTCAACAATCTCTTGCAGCTCTTGCTTGGCTTCATCCACTCCAGCTACATCCGCAAAGGTCACGGTCGGCTTATTGCCCATAAACATGCGCGCCCGGCTCTTGCCAAATGAGAGCGCCTGGCTGTTCGTCCCCTGGGCTTGCCGCATCATAAAGATCAGCAGGCCGCCTATCACAAGGAATGGAATAAAGCTAATGAGTATGTTGACCCACGCTCCCAGGGCGCTAGGAGCTTCATACTGCAAGGTCAGTAAGCTGTTATTGGCATAGTTAATACCGTTATCTTTGAGAACCTGAGTAACATCAAAGGTACTATTTATATTCGCTGACTCTTTGGACGTATCCGGGCTATTATCATCCCTGGTCAGTGTCAGTGTATCGCTCCCGACATCCAGCGTATCATGCTGGCCATTTTTCATATCAGTCTTAATATCGGCCAGGATCGTCGAGACAGTGACCTGCTTCGTGTCGCCAGGAGCACGGAATATAAACACGACCAGGACAATAGCCAGCGCGATCAAGAGCAAGAAAAAGCTCGTTCTGATCCATTTTCCACTGCTTGACATCAAGGTTCCTCTCCAGGATAGACCGCAGGCCTATCCCATCTACTAGGCTGCACTTCAGTCCCACAAACACTTCATCCAGTTTTCTTCTCCGCTCTTTCGTGCCTTATTATAGCACATGCTGTATATGATCCGCAGAGACTTTCTTATGAGCCTGCAAGGCCCTCGACAGGCTATTACTGCTGTGGTACACTTGTCCAAGCAAAAAGTACATAAGGGGGTACTGTATTGTGGCAAAGCTTTGGGACGATATTATGAAGCGCCTCTTTCTCGCCAATCCGCAGCATTTTCTCAACTGGTTACTACCCGGCGCCGTGCTGGTCGGTGAACTCTCACTCACTCTGAAGACACGCACACTTGAGACCGATGTATTGTATACTATTCTATGGAATAGGCAGAAAATCATCCTGCATACACGTTCGCATCGCTTGTATTCAAAAAGCAAGGTGAGCGAGAATGGCTCATCGGGAGGTTCAAGATGTACCAGGATATTCTTCAGCAATCATGGGTTTACCAGGAAATCTTACAGGAGGGACGCGAGGAAGCTTTGCGTGAGACTCTTATCAACTGCATGGAAACGCGCTTCCCCATGTTAGTGGATCTGACAAAGCAGCGGACAGATGATATCAAAAACCCGGATGAGCTACAAAAGATCATTGTCAAAATGTTCACCTTTCAGACGCCTCAGGAGGCTGAACAATATCTCCTGACGCTGGGTAACGGCGCGAAACATTAAGCGGCGTTATTCCTTCGAAGGAGACAACATGCATGCCTGAAGCCACGCCTGAATTCAAAGAACAAATCAAAGCTGCATTTGATAGCCTGCAGCCAGGGCAGGTATTTACCTTCAGGCGTAGCTTCACCGAGGCCGATGTCGCCATCTTCTGTGGCGTAACCGGTGACTACAATCCCTATCACATTGATGAGACCTTTATCCGCGCAAGCTGGTTCGGGCGCAAGATCATCCCCGGACTCCTTACCGCCAGCATGATCACCCATGTTGGCGGCATGATCGGTTTCCTGGCGGCAGAAATGCATTTTCAGTTCGTGAAGCCAGTTTACGTTGGCGATACCATCACCTGCACCATCACCTTCGAGGAAAAAGACGAGGTAAAGCGCATTTTTAGCGCCAGGGCCGTCTACGTCAACCAGGATGGCGTGGAAGTGCTGTATGCAGCATTCAAGGGGTTTCCGGGCAATGTCCGGCTGGCCCGCTAAATGCTTTATGGAGCAGTAAGGGTAAGCATTATGCAAATCGATAGATTAGATCACCTTGTTCTCACAGTCTCTAATATCGAAGCGACCTGCGCGTTCTATGAGCGTGTGCTTGGCATGCAAGCTATAATCTTCGGGAATGGCCGCAAAGCGCTCCACTTTGGTAAGCAGAAGATCAACCTGCATGAAGCCGGCAAAGAGTTCGAGCCGAAGGCCCTGCATCCTACTCCCGGCTCAGGAGATATTTGCTTTATTACAGAGATACCGCTAGAGCAGGTAATAGAGCATATCCGGTCGTGTGATGTAGACATTGTAGAGGGGCCCGTGAAGAAAACGGGAGCGATGGGGCAGATTGAGTCTATTTATTTCCGCGATCCTGATGGGAATTTGATCGAGCTCTCTAATTATCTCGTGAGCAATTAAGCTACCTTTGAAGAGAAAGAGAAGTATCACTATGGCAGATGTTCAACCGCTCAGAGGCATACATTACGCCGATCAATTCGTTAGCGACGTGGCGCAACTGGTGACGCCGCCCTTCGACGTGATCTCGCAAGAGGCGCAGGCCAGGTACTATGCGCGCAGCCCCTACAATATTATCCGGCTCGAACTGCCGAGGGACGAGCCAGGCGATACTACCCTCAATAATCGCTATACGCGCGCCGCTGCCACGTTTGCCGAGTGGCGCCTGAATGCTATCCTGCGTCAAGAGACTATGCCTTGCTATTACCTGTACCAGCAGCGATTTACTTATGATGGCCAGGCGTATACACGCACAAGTTTGCTGGCTCGCGTGCGATTGGAACCCTGGAGCACGCACGTTATTTTGCCCCACGAGTACACTTTACAGAAGCTCAAAGATGATCGCCTGCTGCTCATGCGGGCCTGCGCTGCCAATTTCAGCCCGATCATGTGCATGTACAATGATCCCCAGAGCCGCTTGCGCCGCCTGCTCTCCTCTTATGCTGACCAGGCCGCGATACAGTTCATCGATGAAGCTGGTGAAGAACACCGCCTGCACCCCATTACCGATCTTGAGCAGGTCGCGTTGATCCAGGATTTCTTCTCCGAGCGCCAGTTGTACATCGCCGACGGTCATCACCGTTATGAGACAGCGCTTAACTATCGCGAGGAGATACGGGAACGGCGCAAAGAATTAGATGCCGGCGATGCCGTAAACTTTGTGCTGATGGCGCTAATCGACGTAGATGATCCCGGATTCTTGATCCTGCCAACGCATCGCCTGCTCTTTGGTTTGAGTCCAGAAGCGCTTGCTTCGCTTTCGAGCGAGCGGCTTGCGCAGTATTTTACGGTAGAGGCGCTAGGGGCTCTGGGGGCATCAGCAACACTTCAGGAGATCGTACAGCGGCTGGCACAGGCAGGAAAAGAACAGCCCTCGCTCGTAGTAATCACGCCTGAATTCCGCTGGCTACTGAGCCTGAACGAGCAGGGCAGGAGTCGTATGATGCACAGCGGCCATTCCGAAGCATGGAACAACTTAGACGTGGCTATCGCCCAGACACTCATCTTAGAAGACCTGCTGGGTATAGGCCAGCAGGATATGATAGCAGGTACTCACGTACAATTCACACATGAAGCGCGGGAAGCGCTTGAGGCTGTGCAAACGGGGAAAGCGCAGGCAGCAATCCTGCTGAATGGTACGCGTGTGAGGCAGGTTTGCGATGTGGCGCTGGCCGATGACCGCATGCCGCAAAAATCCACCTATTATTATCCGAAGCTGATTACAGGGCTGGTGCTGAATCCATTATGGTGATGCCGCACAAAGGGCGATGGCCAGCATCGCCCCTACCCTCTTCTGCCAAAAAGATATAGGGAATCAGCAGATGGTGAGGATTCGGGATCTGGCCGTACTATCACATATTCGGGAACAAATCTGCCGGAAAGGCAGCAAGCCTGCCGCTCTCCAGAGCTTCGGCTAAGGCTCGCAGCGGTCCCTGCTCGATGGAGTAGCGCATCATAGCTCGCAGGAATGGCTGCTCCGGCGCGGGAAGAGCACAGCCGGGGTGCAGAGCTGACGCCACTGCCTGCACTAAGCTGGCATCCTCATCACGATGAGCAAAGCGGAACAAGGCTCCCTGGCGCAGGAGGCGGCTCTCATACAAAGCGCGCCAGTTGTCATCGATGAGCGCCTCAATGGCCTCGCTCACAATGGCTTCAAGGTCTGCTCTGGCCTGCTGCTTTCTTTGCGCATGCCTGCCTTTACGGCCCTGCCCTGCACGGCTTGAAGAGAAGATATCAGAATTGCGCTTTAACCAGTAGCGATCAACATATGGCTGGATGCGCTCCACCGGCTCGAACATCCAGGAGATGAACTCTGGTAAGCTATAGAGCGTGTTGCCAAGTTGCACCAGGCGCAGCACTTCGGGAGTAAGCTCAACCGGTTCCAGCTTTGTCAAAGCGCTGGCAGCATCCTTTTTGAGCAATTCTTCTCCCTCGATCAGGGGTCGCCAGATGGTATAGGCGACCGGCAGTTTGTGGCGGGTGCGTTTGCTCGCCGCATAAGCTTCAGCGATCACCGCACGCGCATAGTCTAAAGGAACTTGAAAATTGCCAAACCCTTTGTTGCCTATTTCGCTGACCAGCGCAAGCCAGCGCTCTGACTGCATTTCATCTGTCCCATAGCAATCTTTGATTCCCCATTGATCCTGGTAGAGGATATTGACGCCCTTGAGCAGCCCATCCGGGCGCTTCCACGCCAGCATAATCATTTGCGCACCAACGCCATCGACATAACTGACACGAGCATCATAAAACTCTAGCTCCTGGTGCTGAGCCTCTGCCAGGGCTGCCTCTTCCGTCCCAGGAGCAGACTGCATGGTCAATCTGCCCAGAGCGGCCCGTGCATGCTGCTTCACCTGCCGGTTTGACGTATGGGCCACCAGGTAATTCAGGGCAGGAATAGCCTGGTGTGCTGTTATCGATCCCAGGCCCTCCAGCGCATCAATGGCAGCCTCAACCACTTTCCCGGATTGATTCTCCAGTAAGGGGATGAGCAGGTTAGCGGCCCGCGGATCATAACTATTCCCCAACCAGTTGATAAAGCCAAGTCGTTTCTCCAGTGGCATCGAAAGCACATCCTCTAAGACCGATTCCACCCCCAGCTCGCTTTTCCCTATCAGTTCCAGCAGGCGCACCTGCATCTGCTGCATCGCTGCCTCGGGATCGTTCAAATACTCGATCAGGCCCTCATCAGCCATCTCCGAATTCAGCTCCTTTAAGATCGGCGCAAGCGAAAGCTTGGCCAGATCGCTTACTGTTGGATCGGCAACAAGATCTTCCAGGGCTTCCAGATCAAAGTCAGTCGCCAGTTCAGACAGAATAAGGACAGCAGCGCTATGGGCTGCAGGATCGTTCGTTCGCAGTAAATGCAGCACTTTTTCACGTGCCCCGCTTGCCCATTCCTCATCGAGGCGGTCAATATAATGAGACATGGTACCCGGATCGATCTGTTCTCGCCTGCTAATTGCCAGTAATATGCTATCGATGCTATCCTGTGGAGACCTTTTGCGCCCCTTTGGCATACTATCTCTCCTTGATATCAGTGATGTGGTAGAGCGCTGGCAGTATCAATTAATGTCTTGTTGCAAGGCATTGTATCACGTTGGAGCACTCGCGTCGAGGGCTATTACCCGTACCTTGCCCAATTGAGTATTAAAACCGTCCTTCCTGCCCATAGAGCCTCCTGGGCCGTATCAATATGGAGGCCGCAGGCGCAGCAAGCGCTTCCAGGCACTCGGTGAGCAGGGCCAGGCTGATGACAAAATCGTCGTGTCCCTCTGCCGGATCGACGTAAAAGTCCATTATTTGAGGACCCGGCAAGCTATAGCGTGCCAGGCGTAACTGCTTCCAGCACTCTTCATACACGCCGCGAGGAGCCTCCTGCCGATCATACAGCTTGAGGCGCCCGCTACTGATCAATGCCAGCAACTGGTACGCCAGGCGCGACTTGCTGGGCCGCGTGAATGTGAAGGGAATGATGCGATCTTCGCCAAAACGCTGTGCCAGCATAGAAGCTAATACCGCTCCCAGGCCTGTTGCATCGATCACAAGCGAGCGCAGGCCCCATCGCTCGATCAATTCCGCAGTTGCAGCATATTGCTCCGGGTATGGCTTACCTGTCCACCATTCATGATGCACTACTTCAACGGAAGGCAGGTTCTGTTCGTTGTAATGGACGCGCCCAATTGTGATCACTGTACTATCTCGCTTGCTATGCCTGGATAAATCTGTATATAGTTCATCCGCGCGCACGTGGGCGGGTCGTTCTTCTCCGGCTACATCCATCCCTGCAACATACCAATCCTTGCTATCACCGCCCGCAGCATCTTCCCACATATGGCCCCCCTGCAAAAGCTGCTGCCGGAGGGCGGTCAGGAAGTGATCCGCATCGCTCATTGGGCGCAAGAGATATTGCGTCTGGATCACAGGATGCTCTTCCCCTAGCCGCACAATCTCCTGCTCGACGAACCTGCGATATCCCGGATTGCGTGCGGCTAATACCCGCCAGTCATACTCGAAGTGGCAGCGCTGGCCGGTACTCTGCTCCAATTCCAGGTTGACAGCCCGTTGGTGCGCCAGCAGGGTCGTGTCTGACCAGGCCGTGCCATAGAGAACTGTCGTTGCATTTTTCACCGCAGCCATCGGGCGAAAATCGCGGTCAAATTTCTCCGGCATCACATCTTGAGCTTCATCAATTTCTAGCAGCAGGTCGGCGGTTGCCCCGACCACGTTACTTTGCGTGCCGGCAGAGTAGAACATCACGCGCGGCCCGCTATGGGTGTGTTGCCCAATCTGGGCGTCCGTAGGAGCCAGCCCCACGATATAGCCATTGCTCGTCCAGACATGCTTGCGTAAGCTTGAGGCATCCAGGAGTGAGAGCAAGCGCAGGCGGCTGTTGATGATCTGGGGAGTAAAGGTTGGGGCGGCTTTGACGATCGTTCCTTCCGGCATGCAGAAGAGCAGGTAGGCTTCGATCACCGCAGAAAGCTGGTTTTTCCCCATCTGTCTTGCCATCATGACCGTAATAATTCGTCCATGCTCGCCCAGCATTGATTCCAGAATGGCCTCGGCCACCTCACGTTGATAAGGATAGAGTGGCTTCCCCAGGAATCGCTCGGCGAAATCGGCAATGTTCAATTGAGGAGATTTCATGCGTGGTTAGTAGTGGTTAGTGAAGGAAGGAAACGTAGGGGCAAGGGGTGCAGGGGGATGGTGCTCACAAGGGTAGGTTTTTCCGTGAACGCGCCTCTTAAGCAGATCGTCGCCTGATGATTTTTGCCAACCGGATAGGGAAAGGCTGTAGGGACAGGGCCTTGTGCCTGTCCTGCTCGGGGGCCACGATATGCAGCTCCTCATTCCCTGTTTCGGGTGTCAAAGTTCATTAGGGACTTGTAGAAGCTCGATGTATCGAAGCTGTGGGTGCAGGCGAGGATGGGAAGGGGCCTTGTGCTTGTCCCCGTGCCTCCGCTTGCCCTCATCAAATGCAGCCAGAAATTACAGACCGCTTGCTAAAAGTATACCATGTAGAAGCGTGATTTACAAGAGAGGTTGCAGATACGGCCTTACTGGATCGTCCCTGTAGGGGCAGGGCTTGTCCCTGCCCTGAGCGAAGCGCAGCGAAGGGGAAACATCCGCTGCCGATCGACACAGATCCTTCGCTGCGCTCAGGATGACATCCTGCTAGCAGGATGTCATCCTAATAGGCAGTTAGGCGTAATCCCGCAGCAAATGCACTTGAACGGGATGCCGCAGCGTGCGCAGAGCTTTTACTTCGATCTGGCGAATACGCTCGCGAGTCAGTTTGAAGTATGCGCTCAGCTCTTCCAGTGTATGACAGTATCCATCATGGAGGCCGTAGCGCAGCTCAATCACCTGGCGCTCGCGTTGATTGAGCGCCTCCATCGCATTGGAAATCTGGTCGCGCAGTACCTGGTGGGTCACCACCTCAGCCGGTGTAACTGACTGCGTATCCTCCAGAGTATCGGCCAGGTGATACTGCTCATCGTCGATCAAGGGAGCATCGAGCGAGATAGGCGCCTCTGCCATGCTCTGCAGCTCCACGACGCGCTCCTTCGGCAGCTTGGCTGCGCGAGCAATCTCCTCCGGTAAGGGATCGCGACCCAGCTCCTGGTAGAGGTGACGTGAAACGCGCTTGATCTTGTAGATAAGCTCAACCACGTGAACGGGAATATGAATAGCGCGGGTATGCTCAGCCACGGCCCGGCTGATAGCCTGCCGGATCCACCATGTAGCATACGTGCTGAAGCGAAAACCGCGAGCGGGATCGAATTTCTGCGCTGCGCGGATCAACCCCAGATTGCCCTCCTGTACCAGGTCGAGCAAAGAAACGCCGTTGTTGCAATAGCGTTTGGCAATGCTCACAACCAGGCGCAGGTTCGCCTCGACAAGCTGCTGCTGCGCCTCCAGATCGCCTTCCGCCACGCGCCAGGCAAGTTTCATTTCTTGTTCGGCGCTCAGCAATGGGTAGCGTCCAATTTCTCCTAAATACTGCCGGATCGCATTATCGACCAGATTCTCACCGGCGTCTTCTTCGTCCTCCACTACCTCCTCATCTTCATCCATTACCTCGCCCCCGGCGAGGCTGTCTTCGTCCTCGTCCCGGTACAGGTCATCATACGTGCCAGTGAACTGGCACTCTACATCTTCATCATAGTCTTTCTTACTAATAGGTAAAACTTCGCCAAATCCTTTTTTGATCATGGCTACCATACAAACCTTCTCCAATCCACTTTCCACATCTTGGTAACCGGAGATGCGTGTGCATGCCTTCCTCGCGCGTTCCCTACACAAGGAATTTTTCCCGCAGTGCTATAATGAGAATAGAGTGGGTACACGCACACGCGCCGAAATCTTTTCGGCTGTATCCCCCCTATTGTCTACATATGCAAGATATATGCCAACATACAAGTGTAGGGATATGTTTCGCATATCGAGCATTAAAGCCTTTCCATAAGCCTGAGCTTTGAGACCCTAAAAGCCTCAACCGTGAATTTTTTCCACTCGCTGCGGATATTTCCCCATGCTACGCATATATTCCAAAATCAACGAGAATGCCGTTTATTTGCATGAAATACCTGCTTATGCAGTAGCCCGGCTTTGCCCAGGCTTGCAGCGTCCACAAACGCTCAGCATCTGATCTGTCTCTATTTTATCTCTATGCCTGAAGTGATTGACGAAAGAAAGTGTTATGCAGGTAGATAAGCGGCGACGAGCTTCTCATTCCTCCGTCTGGATTGACCCGGCGGTTGCTTCGTTCTTTAGTGGCGAGCCTGGCGAGGACAATATTCATTACAACCCGCCGGCGAGCCATACTGTAAACGCTTCCTCTTCCTCAGGAAGCGTACACAGGACAGGCAGCGCTAAACGGTTCAACCCGGATACGCCTATTCCACCACACGCACACCCTCAACAGGCAGAAAAAGTGAAAGTACGCCCGGCGTATCCTCCTGCCCGCCCTCGCCCGGCAGAAGACAACGATGTCACTCGCATTCCCACTGTGCCGCCTCCCACCATCTGGGAATATGAATCTGCTAATTTCGAAGCAGAGAGCAGTCTTTCTGCTCTTTCCCTGGTGCTCGATGCTCCAACGCATCCTCCCAAAGCAACTAGACGACTGCCAGCTATTGAAGAAGCCGATACCATCCCTTCCAGTACAGGGCGGAACGATGATTTTCATCACATCGATGAGATAGATACAGCCCTTTCCAGGCAGGCTACTTCTTTTCATTCGCAGTTGACCACTGTACATCCAGGAGAAGCAGCACTACCATCCTGGACGGCAGGGGGCGACAAGCAATCGATGTATGCCCGCCGGCTTGCTGAATTGAGAGCTGCTAAACCTCCTGCCCTCTATAGAAATCTGAATAACTTCCAGCTTCCTCGCACACAATCCCTTTTCCGGCACCCGCTCGATCGCCTGCGCTGGTGGTTGTTACGCCCTGGGCACATCGAATTTGTCTTATGGCTGGGCGGCACGATCCTTCTCATGGGTATCACTCTCGCCCTGCTCTTCGCCACTGCCTTGAGCCTGTGGACTCCTTCTGGCCAACAAAGTACATCAACGCCTGCCGGTTCAGCGAACACTACCGGCCATAGCTCAACTGCCAGCACAACACCCGGCGTGGCGCTCACCCTTGAGAATAAAGGGCCGCTGCTGCCGGGGCAGGCTCTTCAGCTTCATGGACAGGGGTTTGGCGCCAACGGCACTATCGCCCTTTCGCACGATCAAAACCTGCCCTGCCAGCCAGATGCAGTGGTGGCAGATGAGCATGGCTCCTTTACCGCCAGCATCGATGATTCATCCTGGGCTCCTGGCCAGCACACCATCCTGGCTCGCGACCGTAAATCTAACCGCACAGCGATGCTCTCTCTTACTCTTGTCGCCGGGCCATCTGGACAAAATGCAACATCTACACCCACAAGCGGCGCCACAACCCCTGTACCAGGAGGCAATCCCGGCAGCACACCCACTCCTGGGAATGGCAAACCGACACCCGGGCCTACACCACAACCTACTGCCGTTGTCACTCCACCTCCTACGCCCACGCCGACACAGCCGCCAACACCAACACCCGGCACCACTCCAACACCGGGCGTTACACCCACACCCAGCGTGTCACCCTCCTCATCTTCGTCCAATACAGGAACACAAGGAAGCAACACTGCCATAGCATTCGGTATGACCGGCAGCCCGCTTCACGCTTCTCCCAATCTCGGCTCCTGGCTCTGGCTACTCATCCTCGGATACACCGCTGCCATGCTCATGCTTGGTATTGCCGGAGTCATGCGCAAAAGACGCAAGATCTATTAGGCCGCCTTCTTCCTCGCATTCCGGCTTTATCGTATAGGATGCCAGGCCGAAATATAGAACTTCACCGCCGCGAAGAGCAAAGATGGACAATCTACACTTTTGAACCGCCAGACAGCATTGTACTAGAAAGTCTTGACATCCAATTCCCTCTTGAAGAAGCCTATGAAGGAACCAGCCTGTTCCCCGAATCGTAACGCTGAACCCAACTCATTTGCCCCCATGCGCGGACAGATGTATAATCTGTACGAGATTAAGGACTCTTCTTCACAAGTGAACCTTGCTATAAGACACGCTAAAAGGAATTACTTTTGTATGATAATAACGTTACCACTGGTGCTCTTTATTGTCATGTGCGAACTCGCCATTGGAGCATTCACAGTCATGTTTGTGCTCGACTGGCGCAACCTGGTCAAGCGCAACTTCCTCGTGTTATATGGAATCATTTACATCGGCCTTGCTGCACTGACCTACGTGGTCCAGCAGAATTTTTCGACGCCTTCCCTCCTCAATACGTTCCCGCAACTGGATAAGGCGTGGACGGGCTACGAGACACTTCCCATGCTGCTGTTCGTGCTGCTGATGCTCCCATATAACCTCTTCCTCTGGCTGGATAAAAATGCCGGCGTGGATGGCAAGGAGAAAGCTGCGGCCATCGCCCGCACGGCGGCAGAAGGAGATGGCGACGGCAAGAACACAACCAGCAGTACCGGCTCAGGGCATATTTCAGCATCTCCAGCGCGTATCTTACGCCTGGTTTCCGGCTCGCTGGTGGTGCTGGCCGGATTGATCACGCTCTTCGTGATGGCGATGATCTATCGTCCCCTGGCTGAGGCAAATCTGGGCGGAACGTTCACAGTCATCAGCTTCTTCGCGGCTGCCATGACGCTCGGTGGCGTGATGACCGCCATGTGGCTGGGCCACTGGTACCTGGTTACGCCCGCGCTCTCCGAAAAACCCTTGCAATTTGCGACCACGCTGGTGCTGATAGGCGTCGTGATACAGATAGTGGCTGCCCTCGCTATGGGGCCTGCGACAATCTCTTCCTCTAAGACATCGACAGCCACAGCACCTGTCGTGAAACCGGCAGCTACCGCAACTCCGGCGCCACATGGCACAGCAGTTGTGAAACCGGCCAATGTGCCCGTCATCGCTCCGGTCAGCACAACTGTGATAGTCTGGCTGCGCATCCTGGTCAGTTTTGTGCTCCCGCTCGTGCTGGGCAGCCTGGCCTGGATACTCATTCGCGGGCGGTCGTTTCAATCCGCCACCGGCATGTTATACCTGATCGTGGTATGCACACTGGCAGGCGAAGGCCTTGCTCGCGGCCTGCTATTGATGGGATTGACGTAAAGAAGTTCAGGACAACCGGCGGTTGCCCTGAACCACGTTTAATTATTGTTGTCCTCTGCGGGCTAATTCTCGTTCCTTCAGTTCGCGGCGCAGAATCTTCCCGGATGGAACCTTCGGAATGGCCTCGATGAACTCGACGCTGTGGATCTTTTTGTACCCGGCCAGCTTGCCGTTGACAAAAGCCACAATCTCATCGGGTGTAGCCTCATGGCCCTTGCGGAGCACCACAAAGCCCTTGGGCAGCTCGCCGGCTTCGGGATCGGACACACCAATCACCGCTGCATCCATGACGGCGGGATGTTCGAGAAGCAGCGATTCTAGCTCGGCAGGAGCAATACCGAATCCTTTGTACTTGATCATCTCTTTTTTGCGGTCTACGATGTAGGTGTAGCCATCAGCATCGACATGCCCAATATCGCCGGTGTAGAGCCAGCCGTTGCGCAAAGCGCGAGCCGTCTCCTCGGGAGCTTTCCAGTAGCCCTTCATGACCTGTGGCCCGCGAATGATGATCTCCCCATCTTCGCCAACAGGCAACTCGCGCTCGCCCGTCTCGATATCGACGATTTTCTGCTCGGTATTATGAACGACTAAACCAACGCTATCCGGCCGTATCAGCGCGTCGTCTTTTGGCGGCGCATGGGTGAGCGGTGATGCTTCCGTCAGCCCATAGCCCTGTACGACTGCGATTCCCGTCTTCTCCTGCACCCTGCGCGCGGGTTCAGCCGCCAGCGGCGCTGCGCCGGAGAGGATGAGGTGAACTGTCTTCAGCTTATCGGGGTCAAAAGGCGCGTTGGCCAGGGCCAGGATAATGGGTGGAACCGCGAAGATGTAGTTGACGCCATGCTTCTCGCATAGCTCCAACATTTGGGCAAAATCGAAGCGCTCCATCAGCACCTGGGTGCCGCTGCAGGCGAGGAAGCTACCCGTCAGCATGACGCCATAAATATGATAGAAGGGCAGGAAGAGCAGCGCCACGCTCTCCCATTGGGTACGCAACGTTAACACGAACTGGAGATTATTGGAAACGAGATTGTGATGGGTGAGCATGGTGCCCTTCGGCAGGCCGGTCGTGCCCGAAGAATAGGGCAGGGCCAGCAGGTCATCGCCTCTGATATCGACGTGCGGTGGCGGCTTGGGAGAAGATTCGCGCAGCAGGCGGCCAAACGGAATGGCCTCGGGCATCCCTTCTGGCACATTTTGACCTGTGACAATGATATGCTTGAAATGCGGGAGCGAACTTCGCTCTAACACCGCCTTGAGCAGTGGCAGCAGTTCGCGCTGGATCAAGATACCCTTTGCCTCCGAGTTCTCAAGCTGGTAGGCAATTTCACGCTCTTTATACACAGGATTCATCGGGGTGACCACGACGCCGATGGAAGCTGCGGCGATAAAGGTGATGGTGTACTCAGGGCGATTGGCGGTAAATATACACAGGCAATCTCCCTTTCTGAAGCCCATGTTGTACAGGCCATTGGCGATAGCATTGACCATCGAAACGACTTCACGATAGGTAAGCACCAGATCGTGATAGATGATCGCCGGACGATCAGGCGTGCGCTGGGCAGCCATGCGCAATAGGTGGTCATAGGGTACATCAGGGAAATCAACCGGTGGCCGGAAAAGCTCAGGCGCTACCATTTTTTCGGACATGTACAGCGTTCCTTTCTCGCTCAACAGTGAGCAGGATATACGAGCAAGCGATATCTTACTGTATATATTATGCATGCTATTCTGATAAGCGCAAGGATAAGAATATGGTACAATCATAATACTTACCACAACCACAAAAGAACAGGGGAACACGCATATGAACCAGAGCGCTAACATCCCAGGCATCGACTGGTCTGCCGAAAGAATGCTGCCGAAATTTCAAACGCCGCAGCATCTCACCATTTACGATATTCGTCACGCTTCACCTGCAGGGCAGCTCAGCATAGCAACGCTGGTTGGCCTGATCAATCGCCCGCAGCCGCAAGTCTACCTGCTCTTTACGGACGACGACGAATTCTGGCTGAAAGAGCTGGCTGCCTCAATACCACAGCAAATGGCGCCGGCCAGCAACGACGATGCGCTGGAAGGCCTGCTGAGCGAGTATCGAAGCTCCACAAAGGGAATGATTATCTATGATCCAGGCTGCATTGACTCGATCAATGTTGCAACAACCATGGCCGGGCAGCAGGATGCTATCGTTGTCTCGCCCGAGCAGGCACAGGCGCTGCAAGAACCGCATAAGCTCCCTGTATTGGCCGATCTACGGGAGCATCATTGGGGTAGCCGCCTGCAGGCTTACGATTGGGCGCTGCACAATCTCCTCAATGGCGCGTCCTCGCGCGTGGTTGCCGGCCTCAATCCAGACCTCGATCCGCGCAATCCCTTCGGGCTGCGCACATTCGTCGTTGCTACCCGCGCCTTCGTCTACTACCTGGATTCGCGCCACTTTCTCCCTAACCTCACCGATGGCCTGCAGTCTGAGCGAGGACTTATGGAGCATATCCTCAAATCGTATGGGCCTGATACTGTTCACCTCGGCTGGTTTATCGACGAGAGCAGCGGCGTGACACTTACATCCAATGCCGCCATACCCGTATTAGCGACCGATGCCTTCACCAACCTGGAAATCTGGACGAGCATAGCCCCTGAAGCAGCGGCATCAACGGCGCCGGCATCACCTGCTGCAACAGAGCCTGCTGTCGATGCGAACAAAGTCTATCTCTCCTTCACTGTGAGCGATGGTGATAACCTCCAGTACATCCAGCATCGCATGCTCCGCCTGTGGCGCGACCCTGCTCGCGGCTCGTTCCCGCTTGGGTGGACATTCTCCCCCGCCTTATCTCAGGCTGCACCGGCTATGGCTGCCTACTATCTCCATTCGGCCACGCCCAACGATGAACTGGTGGCCGGGCCAAGCGGAGCAGGCTATATGTTCCCCTCGCGCTGGCCCTCCGAGCAGCTCCCTCCTTTCCTGCAGCGCACCGGCCAGTTGATGAAAGACCTGGGCATGACCGCCATACAGGTGCTGGACGTGGATCTCTTGCATGGCCTCGGTATCCCCATTATTAGTGATTTGCTGCAGACGGGCATGGCTTTCAGGGATGAATCACTTCAGCAGCTCTTTGCGCAAACGCTCACTGGCTTTGGCCTGGGTGGCATCTTAAGTGGATCGGGAATGGCGACGCCGCAATGGAACATTCACAACCAGAACATACCCGTTTATCAGAACCTGGGCCTGGCCAGCCATGCCAGCCAGGCAGTGGGGATGGTAAAAGGTGCGGCGGCAAAGATACAGGAGCGCCCGCTGTTCCTCAATCTCTATATCCTGGCATGGAGCATGACGCCTTCGGACATCAAGCAGGTGATCCAGCAGCTTGGAAGTGGGTATGAGCTCGTCAAGCCGAGCACACTGCTATCAATGCTGGCAAAGGCGAAGGCATAAGCTGATTTTCTTGTTTGTTATGTGAAGCCTGTCACTCACTGCTTTCTGTTGCTGGAGCGGCGTTCGACGTGCTATCTGCCTGATCCGCTTGCGTTTCAGGGGGAGAGGAGGGTGATCTACCTTTTCCTGCTGGAGGGGGCTGCTTTTTCGGCGGTTCCCAACCGGGGGCTCGGGAAACGATCATGGACATCATGCGACCTTCCATTGTGGGGGAGCGCTCGATAACAGCCGTACCTTTCAAGTCCTCGGCAATCTCATCCAGCAAGCGGCGCCCAATCTCCGGGTGGCGCATCTCTGCCCCACGGAACTGGACACTCACCCGCACCTTATCACCCTCAGCCAGGAATTCCTGAATCTTGCGAGTCTTCACATCGATATCATGTTCATCTGTACGTGGATGCAAACGAATCTCTTTGAGCGTGACAGCTTTCTGATTTTTACGCGCTTCACTTTCTCGCTTGGCTTGCTCATACTTGTACTTGCCGTAGTCCATCAACCTGACAACGGGGGGTACAGCATTGGGTGATACCTCAACCATGTCGAGGTTTCGCTCACGAGCGATATCGAGCGCACGCGAAGGGGGCATGATGCCGATCATTTCACCATTCTCATCGATGAGCCGTATCTCACGTGCTCGTATACGCTCGTTCACCCTGGTCTCGCGTGGACGGTCACTTCCCCGAAAATCCCTGTTAATAGGTCGAACCTGCCTTTCTTTCGAATCTCAACTAAAGAATCATAATGACTAAAACTGTGGCTAACAGGCCACAGAAAGTGTAGCATACCCATGCAGGCAAGTCAATTATTTGACTTTTCTTTGTGCGGCTACTACGATACTTTCAGAGAAACATGGTGTTCGAATCCATTGAAATTTAGATGTGGAGGACTCAGTGAGTAATTACGACGATCCACGCTGGTATGAAGAACCTGAGCATGTGCAACCTGGCAGCCATTCCACGCCTTCTCAGCAGCCAGCGTCTCATAACGTTTTTTCACGGCTTCTGCCAGGTGGTGACGATAGCCAGCGCGGGGCAGATCCAGCGCAAGGCTTGCCGGTTCCAGATCGAGGCCAGCGCATCCGGCGCAGGCTCGGCCAGTTCATTATCATAGGAACACTACTTATCATCGCATTCCTGGCCGGCTGGTTCGGTCATCAAATATACCTGAATTCAATTGCCATTAGCGGCCAATCACAATATTATGAGAATCTTTTTCAACAGGCATGGACAATCGTTGACCAGAACTATGTTGACCGCAAAGCAGTAAACTATAAAGACATGTCGTACCAGGCTATCCAGGCTATGCTCGCGACCCTGAATGACAAGGGCCATACTCGCTTTCTGACTCCGGCCGATGTCAAGACCGAGAATCAGGAGTTAAATGGCACTTTTACAGGCATCGGCGTTTATCTCGATCAAGACGCAAAGACGAAAGAATGGTTCCTCTCCCAGCCTCCCATTCCTGGATCGCCTGCCCAGAAGGCCGGCCTCAAGCAAGGCGATATCATTACGGCAGTAAACGGCAAGAGCACGAAGGGCCTGGATCTAACCAGCATCAGTAACATGATACGCGGGCCCGCCGGCACAAGCGTTTCCATCACTATTGAGCGCCCTTCCACACACCAGACGCTGACCTTTAAGATTACAAGGGCGGTGATCAAGGTGCCGAGTGTCGCCATGCACTATATCGCCCAGGATCACATCGCCGATATCGAGATCCTCCAGTTCTCCGACGGTACCTCCGTCCAGTTAAAAACTGCCCTCCTTCAAGCTAAAAAAATGGGGGCCAGGAAGATCATCCTCGACCTGCGCGGAAATCCAGGCGGCTATCTGGATGAAGCCGTCAATACGGTCAGCGAGTTCGTCAAAAGCGGCAATGTCTTGCTGGAGCAGGATAGCAGCGGCAATCGCATCCCGGTACCTGTAACCGGCAACACCGTCGATACCACCGATCCCATCGTGGTGCTCGTCAATGGCGATACAGCCAGCGCAGCAGAAATCGTTACCGGCGCATTAGAGGATGATCACCGGGCTATCGTCATGGGCACGACCACATACGGAACAGGCACAGTCCTCCAGCAATTCACGCTTTCCGACGGCTCTGCCATCCTCCTCGGCACACAGGAATGGCTCACACCCGGCGGGCAATTTATTCGCAACAACGGCATTCACCCCCAAATCACGGTCACCGATCCCAACAACATCATCCTCACGCCCGGCGAGGAGAACGCCAGCCACATGACCGAGCAGCAGATCCTGAGCAGCGGGGATACCCAATTAGCCGCCGCCATCAAATACCTGGAGAGCCATTAGATGAGCGCCTGCGAACAAGCCCAGGGCTTGCCCCTGCCCTGGCTTCATGGTAATATTTCTCTCGTAACCGGATTGACAGTCTATATCAACTAGCAGGGAGTTATGCATCATGCTTTTCACCAACGCCACCATCGTCACCATGAACCCGGCCCGTGATATCATCACTGATGGAGCTATCGCCGTTGAAGGCAACCGCATTGTTGCCATTGGCAAGACCGGCGACCTGCAACGCCAGTTCACGAGCGGCGAAGAAATAGATGTGCAAGGCAAGCTTATCATCCCCGGCCTCATCGACACCCATGTGCATCTTGCCCAGGCCTTGATTCGCGGCTGCGCCGACGACATGGCCCTCATCCAGTGGCTCACAGACCGCGTCTGGGTGCTGCAGGGCAATTTCACCAAAGACGATGGGTATGTGAGCGCCCGCCTCTGTATCGCCGAAATGCTCAAGTCCGGTACCACCACCTTCCTCGAATCCATGCTCGCCCATCGCTATGGCTTCGACGGCATCGCCGAGGCCGTTGATGAAAGCGGCATTCGCGCCTGCCTCGCGGGCATCGTCATGGATATCGGCACCTACGCCACCCAGACCAACGCTATGCATCCCGGCCTGATCGAAAGCCGCGAAACCAGCCTCCTCGGCGTCCTTGATATGCACAGCAAATGGGAAGGAGCTGCCGATGGCCGTATTCACGTCTGGTTTGGCCCCCGTACTCCTGGCGGCGTCTCCCCCGAACTCTATCGCGAGATGAGCGAGCTTGCCCACCAGCGCAACATGGGCATTACCATGCATCTCGCCGAAGTGCAGGCCGATCAAATTTTCCTCAAAGAAACATACGGCCTCTCGCCCGTCTATTTCGCTGAAAGCGTTGGCCTGCTCGGCCCCAGAACTGTCTTAGTACACATGGTCTGGTTGACCCAGGAAGATATCGACAAACTTGCGGCCACCGGCACCCATGTTTCGCACAATCCCTCCTCCAATAGCAAGCTCGCCTCAGGCGTCTGCAAAGTCCCACAAATGCTTGCCAGCGGCGTCAACGTTGCCCTCGGCTGCGACGGTGGCCCCAGCAACAATGACTACGACATGATCCGCGAAATGAAGCTGGCAGCTCTCATTCACAAAGCTGTAACGCTCGATCCCTTGATTGTCCCTGCTGAAACAGTGCTGGAAATGGCAACCATCAACGGGGCGCGCGCTCTGGGCTTAGAGCAGGAAATCGGCTCGCTGGAAGTTGGCAAGAAGGCCGACCTTGTGGTGATCGACCTTAATCGCCTGCATACCACGCCCTCCCCGAATCCTATCTCGGCCCTGGTCTACGCAGCCACCGGCGGCGAAGTTGACCTGGTGATGGTCGATGGGCAGATCCTGGTCGAGCGGGGCGAGCTCCTCACCATGGACGAAGAAGAGATCATGGCGCAAGCCCGCCAGAATGCTAGCGAGCTTTATCGCCGGGCAGGCATCGAGATCACTCCAAAATGGCCCGTATTATAACTTAGCTGCTAGCCAGTTTCTGCAATTGCAGAACAGTATTCCAATTTCGGGCCGTTCCAACAGTTTTCAGCTTCTTCTCAATCAGAGTCAGGGTCAGTTTTGAGCGGCCAATGCCATTGGGATAATAGATATACAATTCCTGGCCAATGAGATAGAACTCTTCGGGGCCAGCATACGTTTTCTGGAGATCTTCCAGTGCTGTGCTTTCCGGGCGAGTCGCCAGAAACAGAACGACCACCCATTTTGACTCTTTTGCCGGTTGATTCTGGAAGGGATTGTTCGCAATAATCTCTTGTAACTCGGCTGCCGTTCGCACCATGACGCTTACCTGGAAGCCGAATTTTTGCGCAAAGCTATCCTCAATTTGCCTCGCGAGTTGAGCCATATCTGCATTATCGCTGCTAAACAC
>CADDZH010000094.1 GCA_902812455.1 Chloroflexota bacterium
GCTTATTGTCCTTTTCGTCTTCGATAGGCTGCAATGAAATCCGCGTACCAGCGGCCACTGTCTTTGATGATGCGCTGCTGTGTAGGATAATCAACGTAGACCAGGCCGAAGCGCTTGCGGTAGCCCTCGGCCCACTCAAAGTTGTCCAGGAAGGACCAGACGAAGTAGCCTTTGATTGGCACGCCCTGGCCTAAGACCTGGGCGACAGTTTGAATGTGCGCTCGCAGGTAGTTTATGCGCTGCTGGTCATGGATGTTGTCCTTGCCGTCCCAGTGATCGTTGAAAGCGGCACCACTTTCGGTGACAACCATAGCCTTCAGAGCGTATTCGCGGTATAAGCGCGTCAGGATATTGGCCAGTCCCTCGGGGAAGACCTCCCAGCCCATTTCAGTGTAGGATGCGCCATGCACGCGTTCAACGATTTCATAGCCCTCGGCAGGCTCCCTGTCTTCCGCTACGGCCTCGCTATCTGTGTGGCCTCGCACAAGCCAGCGCGAGTAGTAGTTGACGCCGAGAAAGTCAAGAGGGGTGGAGATAATGGCAAAATCATCTTCATGAATGGGCGGAGGCGTCACCCCTAGATCGCTAAAAAGATCGTCCGGGTAGCGCCCGCGAAAGAGCGGATCCAGGAACCAGCGATTCCGGAAGGTATCGGCACGTTTGACTGCAAGCAGTGTTTCGGGGCGATTATCAGTGGCGTAGACAGGGTAGAAGTCAAGGGCAATACCTACCTGCGCCTGGGTGCTCGATTGATCGCGGGACAGTGCGCGCAGGCGTGGGACAGAGAGACCGTGCGCGAGCAGGAGGTGGTGGCCAGCAGTTACGGCCAGTTGTTTATCACGGATGCCAGGAGCATGGATGCCCTGGGCGTAGCCCAGGTAGGCGCTGCACCAGGGTTCATTCTGTGTGAGCCACCAGTGCACGCGATCTCCCAGGCGCCTTGCTACCACCTCGGCAAAGTCGGCAAAAGCGTAGGCTGTATCACGCACAAGCCAGCCTCCGCGATTCTGCAAGACCAGAGGAAGGTCCCAGTGATAGAGGGTGGCCAGGGGCTGAATGCCGTGTGCAAGTAGAGCATCGACCAGGCGGTCGTAAAAATCCAGGCCGCGTTTATTCACGGCACCTGTGCCTTGTGGCAGGATACGCGGCCAGGAGAGCGAGAAGCGATAGGCGTTCAGGTTGAGTTCGGCCATCAGCGCAACATCTTCTTGCATATGGTGATAATGATCTGCCGCTATCTCGCCTGTCTGGCCCTGGTATGTAGCTCCCGGCAGGGCGGCGAACTGATCCCACACAGAAGGGGCACGCCCATCTTCACGCACCGCTCCCTCTATCTGGTAAGATGAGGTAGCGGCCCCCCACAGAAAGCCAGCGGGAAAGGCAGCAGCCAGTTCAGCATCTATCAATCGTTGTGCCTGCTGATCGCTGGAAATGCTCATACATGCTCCTTCTCAATTATCGTAATTTCCGTTTAAGGGCTTTTGGTAATTTTTCACGACGCAGGCGGGGATTTGCAAGCTCATCTATGCCGAAGTTGATAAATGTTAAGCCTGCGCAGAGTATGGCTACACATAATCCGGCCGGGACGAAAAGCCACCATTGCCCCGCCGGCAGGGCCGAGTCAGTCTCTGCCCAGAACAAGATCACTCCCCAGCTAGCCCTGGATACATCTCCAAGCCCAAGAAACTCCAGGGCGACCTCGGCGCCTATTGTGTAAACAAACGTGCCAATAAAGGTGGAAGTCACCAGCGCAATTTCATTCGGCAGTATTTCAGCGAAAATGATACGAAAAGAGGTCTCGCCATTGGCCCGCGCGGCTGCCACGAAGTCGCGCTCTTTCAATGAGAGCGTCTGGGCGCGTAAAACCCGCGCTCCATAGCTCCAGGATGTAAAGAGCAAAACAAACATGATCACAAATTCATTCTTATTAAAACCGCCGGCAGTAGCTAAAGATGCCAGCACAATAGCCAGAGGCAGGCCTGGCAAAACCAGGAAAACGTTAATGAACAGGGAAAGCACCTCATCGATGAGGCCACCAAAATAGCCAGCAGTCAGGCCAAAAAGAACCTGCAATACAGTAGAGCCAACGGCCGCACCAAAGCCAATCAATAAAGAAACCCGCGCACCGTAAACGATCTGGGCGAAAAGATCCTGACCCAATCCCGTTGTGCCTAGAATGTGCGCCGGTGAGGGAGGATGCGCGCCATTCACAACAGTTGCATTGGGATTATAAGGCGTCAGGAGCGGTGCTGCAACAGCTATCAGCACAAAAAAGGCCACAATGCCCAGACCAACAGAGATTTTGGGATTGGACGTTATGAAGCTCAGCACGCTCTTCCCACGTCCTCTTGCTCTATTCAGAATACTGGAGGACTCGATATCCCGATTTGTTAAGCCTGTTACTTGCATCCTTTACCTCCTTAGCTCCTCCCCTGCCGCACACGTGGATCAAAGAGCACATAGATCAGATCGGAGAAGAAATTTGCCATAAGGACGGCGAGCGCGATCACCAGAAAGCATCCCTCAACCAGAGCGTAATCGTCATTTTGCACGGCCTGATATAGTGCGAAGCCGATCCCAGGATAGTTGAAGACCATTTCTGTGAGCAGGGAGCCGCTGACCACTAGGCCCAATGAGATAGAGAAGCTGGTAATACTGGGCAAAACCGCGTTGCGAGCTGCATAATGAAACATCACACGCCTTTCAGGCAGGCCCTTGGCTTCCGCCATCAGGACGTAATCTTCGGAAAGCGTCGTGATCATCGTATTACGCATCGTCAGCACCCAGCCGGCCAGCGAACCAATCACCAGCGTGATGACCGGAAGAATGGCATGTTGAATGACGCTCGTGATGAAATCCATGTTCAGGCCTGGGGTCACAGTGAACACATCATAGCCACTATCGGTTGGAAAAACGTTCAGGCTCACGGCAAACACGTAAATCAGCGCCAGGGCCATCCAGAAATAGGGGACGGCAGAGAGAAACGTCAGGAATGGGGGCACGATCGTATCGTACCAGGAGCCTCGTCTCCAGGCGATCACCACACCGACCAGAGTGCCCATGAGAAAGCTCAAAACGACCGATGTGCCGACCAGGCCTATCGTCCAGGGCAAACTTTCCCGCAGGATAACTATGACTGGCGTGGGGAATTGTGAGGATGCGATGCCTAGATTGCCATGCGCCAGGCTGTTCAAATAGTCGAGGTACTGTGTCCAGATAGGCGCATTGGTCACACCAAATTCCGCCCGCAGCGACGCCAGCAACTGAGGATTCGGGTGCTGTGCCCGGATCTTCGCTATGTATGCCACGGCAGGATCACCCGGCATCAAGCGCGGGATAATGAAATTGAACGTGACTGCGGCCCAGAGCGCTACCAGGTAGAACCCTGTACGCCTCGCGAGGTAACGCATTCTCTATCTCCTTGTTTGTAGGGGCCCAATTCATTGCGCCCGTAGAGGTCAGATTCGGTAATACACATAGGAGCCGGACGGGCGACCATAATGGAATGGCCTGGCAGGGAGACCACCAGGGTCGCCCCTACCATAGCACGAACCGGCCAGAGCTGCCGTGCCATGGTAGGGGCAGGGCTTGTCCCTGCCCTGGGGGAGGCTGGCAAGGGCACGATAAATCGGGGGCACTGGCCCCTACGAGGTCGCCGGCGTCAGATGAAGAACGACGTTCTCGTTATCAGGCGCATTGTAAGGAGCACCCGAATCATAGGGATTGCTGGCAGAAGGCCAACCCGTCCAGTTCTTCGTCGTGTACTCATCCCAGTAGACGTTGACCGTCAACGGGATAGCCGGTAACTGGTTCACCATGATGCTCTCTATGCCAGCAATGGCTTGCTTTTGTACATTGACATCAGTGGTCTCCTCGTACTGCGAGAGCAGCTTATCTGTCTGAGCGGAAAGCCCATCGCTGGTAGTGCCATCCCAGCGCTCGAAATTGGTGCCGGAGATCGTCTTTCCCGGAGGAGCCGAATTAGCGCTGCTCAGCAAAGCCTGGTAGGCATAGTACGGCGTCGGGCCGCTGTTCGTCCAGCTAATAGCCGCATCGTAATCGCCGGTCGAAATGGCAGTGTAATAAGGAGTGTAGCCGCTCTCCGAATTCATCGACGCATTGATGCCAGCAGCCCTCAGGTCATTCACGATAAACTGCACGTCCTGATCCCAGTCGTTCCAGCCGTTGACAACATCTATCGACATCGTGAACTCTTTCCCACTGGAGTCCCGATAGAACCCATCACTTCCCTTGTGGAAACCGGCCTGCTGCAGGTAGCTCTCGGCCTGGCTGGGGCTGTACTGGAAGCTCATATTTTGAAACTGTGGGGCGATCCAGTCATTCAGCGTGGGCGTGATGACGGCGGTCGGATTGGCGACCTTGGCGTATTCAGCCACACCCTGCGGCAATTGATTGCGGTTAATTGCCGCGCTGATGGCTTTGCGCACCAGCAGGTTATTGAATGGCGCCTTTTGTAGGTTCAGGTAAAGCATGACCGTGTTACTCGCAGCAAACCACTCGTGGTTGTGCGTTGGATCTTTCCCGATATAGGCGGGATCAAGGGCTGGATTCCACCCGCTTCCCATCCAGTCAAGCTCGCCCTTGATCATATCGGTAATGGCCGTGTTGTTGTCTTTGATCGAGGGCACTTCGATCGTTTGCACCTGCGGCTTAGTGCCCCAGTAATTGGGGTTCCGCTTGTACACAATCAGTTGCTGGCTGAAGCTGTTGAGCAGGTAGGGGCCGGTGCCTACAGGGTTTTTGTCATTGGCGAACTTCGACGGGTCGCCGTTAACAGTTGACCAGACATGCTGTGGCACAATGAAGACCTGGTCGCCGATGCGGAAAAGCGCGGTGCTATCCGGGTGCACTAGCGTGAACACGACTGTGCTGCTGTCAGGCGCTGTCACACTTTTGATGATGGGTATGACCCCGTTCTGGTCAAGAGCAGGGTACTGCTTCATCAGGTTAAAGGTGAACACAACGTCCTGGCTTGTGAAAGGCTGGCCATCGTTCCATTTCACATTGGGGCGAATAGTGAACGTCAACTGCGTCAAGTCGCTGTTGTACGAATAGCTAGAAGCCAGCCACGGCGTAGCCTGACCATTATACAGGTTTACGAAATACAGCGTTTCGTACAGGAATCCCTGTGTACCATAGTCACTACCGCCGTTGGTGCTAAAGAACGGGTTGAAGAAATCAGGGTTCGTTTGCCCGGGAGCAGAAAGAACACGAAGTGTTGTCGCTCGACTTGTTGTTGTCGTGCTGCCACCACCACCGCAAGCGGCCAGCACAAAAGCCAGGATAAGTAGGACTGAGAGCAGGTATGCTCCCCTCCTGGTGGTTTTTGCCTTAAACGCTGAGGATAAAATGTTGCGCGTCATAGCAAACCTCCTCGAAAAACTGCTACCTTTTCATATAGACAACAGGACGACATGCCAACCTGATGTAAGATTGGTAAAACAACGATAGCTAGAAGACACTCAGACAAGACAACAATCAAAAAGGCGCCGGGATGAAGTTTTACTTCATCGAGATGAGGCCTCTCTATCATTCACGGGCCTGGAATGATAGGAAGCCCCGCAGGACTCACGTACAACAAGGGTCGTTGCCAACTGGATGCGAATAGGCTCTCGATCGGGAGCAGAAGGATTGAGATACTTGAAGAGAAGAGGAGATGGCGTGATCTCTTGCAAACGAGATCCGTTTTCCTCTCCCTCTGCATTATCCTGCCAGGAGAATAGCCCCAGGCTTCTCTGGCTGCTGGTGATAGGACGAGGCATATCGACCAGAGTTAAGAGCAGTTCGATGGCACATTGCCCCATCTCATAGAAGGGCTGTTTCACCGTAGTAAGAGGTGGGCGCATGTGAGCAGAAGAGGCAATATCGTCGAAACCAACGAGGGCCACATTTTCGGGTATGCGCAGGCCGCGCTCTTCGGCAGCAGCCAGAACGCCATAGGCCATATAGTCGCTTGCCGCGAAAATGGCGGTAGGTGGTTCGGGCAGATCAAAGAGCGCCTCGGCACATGCCCGGCCACTGGGCGGCATGAAATCTCCTTGCAAGACAAGCGCAGGATCGAGAGCCAGGCCGGCTTCTTGCAATGCATCACAATAGCCCTGATAGCGGTCGTGGGAAACTTGATACTTGAGCGGGCCTTGAATATGGGCAATGCGCCGATGGCCTAGTTGAATCAGGTGCCGGGTGGCTTCATAAGCCCCCATACGATTGTTGACGCCGATCCACGGGGTATGCTCCGGCGGTAAAGTCTGGTCATCGAGTAACACAACGGGGAATTCTGGCCTGTGCAATTTTGCCAGGTGCTGAGAGGTTGGGCCAGGGTAGATAGCCAGCAGACCGGAGGTGAGTTTTGTTCCAATGATGCGATCAATGACTTCACTATGGTCTTTTTCGTGAAAAACGTCACTGATGCTATAGAGGATAAGCTCGTAGGAGGTTTTCTCTATCACATCACCAACACCACGCATGATTTCTGGAATGAGGGGCCAGGTGAGAGAGGGAATCAGGATGCCAATCAATCGAGTACGGCCACCCGCCAGCCCGGAAGCGGCAATATTCGGAGTGTACCTCTGCTCATCCATGATGCGCAAGATACGCTCCCGCGTAGCCGGATCTACATCGGGCTTCTGGTTCAACACGCGCGAAACCGTCGCTTTGGATACGCCGGCCAATCGAGCAATGTCTTGTATCGTCAGCTTCCCAGCCATGAGAACTCTCCTTGTGTGCCACCAGCTATTAATCCGGTGACCACCATAGCGAGTTTTTCTATGGAACTGATACCGAGAACGTTTCCGTAACCGTTTCCGTAATCAGTTACGAGAATAAGTATACTGATATCTTGAGGTTTGTCAAGGGTTTTTGGCAGAGAAAATTCCCTTTTTTCCAAACTTATGCTAGCGCAGGTTAACCCATACGGTTTTGATTTGTGTATAGGCATCCAGCACGGCATGGCCCATTTCTCGCCCATACCCGCTCTGCTTGTAGCCACCAAAAGGCGCAGCCGCGTCAAACATGTTATAGGTGTTGACCCAGATGACGCCAGCTTTCAGCGCCGCAGCCATCTTATGGGCCTTTTTCACGTCGCTGGTCCATACACCTGCCGCCAGCCCGTAGATCGACTTGTTAGCACGAGCTGCAACTTCTTCTATCTCCTCGAACGGCATGGCCACAACCACCGGGCCGAAAATCTCCTCCCGGGCAATGGTCATATCGTCGCGCACACGATCAAAAATGGTAGGCTGGACAAAGTACCCCTGGGCCAGGTCTCCCCCTGCTCGCTCTCCTCCTGTCGTCGGGGTTGCTCCCTCGCGCTTGCCGGTTTCAATATAGCCTGTCACGCGCTCCAGTTGCTGTTCTGAGACCAGCGGCCCCAGATCAGTGGAGGGGTCAATGCCGGGACCAAGCTTCATCTTGCTGGCAGCATCAGTGAGGCCACTCAAGACCTGGTCGTACACAGATTGGTGGACAAAGAGGCGACTGCCGGCTGTGCAGACCTCGCCCTGGTTGAAGAAAATCGCGTTGAGGGCGCCGCGCACCGCAAATTTCATGTCGGCATCTGGAAAGATGATGTTGGGAGACTTGCCGCCTAACTCCAGCGTGACCCTCTTCAAGTTGCCCACGCTGGCTTCCAGGATTTTCTTGCCCACCTCCGTCGAGCCGGTAAAGGCAATCTTGTCCACGTCGGGGTGAGCAGCCAGGGCAGCACCTGCCGTTTCACCAAAACCCGGAACGATATTCACCACGCCATCAGGGAAGCCTGCTTCACAAATAAGTTGACCCAGGCGCAAGGCTGAAAGGGGCGTTTGACTCGCCGGTTTGAGGATGGCTGTGTTGCCACATGCCAGGGCTGGGGCCAGTTTCCACGATGCCATCTGGAGTGGGAAATTCCAGGGAATGATCTGGCCAACTACTCCAAGCGGTTCGCGCAGGGTATAGGTGAACATGTTCGGAATGGAGACGGGAATGGTATTGCCCTCAAGTTTTGTGGCCCAGCCGCCAAAATAGCGGAAGTGGTCGGCAGTCAACGGCACGTCGCTGGCTTTTGAGTACTTAATCGGCTTGCCGTTGTCGAGTGTCTCTAGCCGGGCCAGCTCCTCAGCGTGCTCTTCGATCAGGTCGGCAAGCTTGAGGAGCAGGCGACCGCGTTGTGAAGGAGTAAGTTTGGGCCAGGGGCCGCTCTCGAATGCCTTACGCGCGGCAGCTACGGCCCTGTTGATATCCTCTTGATCTCCCTCAGCCACTTTTGCCAGCACTTCACCGGTTGATGGATTGATCGTGTCGAATGTCTTGCCGCTTGCCGCCTCGACCCATTGCCCTCCAATGAGCATCTTCACCGGCTGCTGCTGCAAGAAGGCGCTCTCTACGTTATCTGTTACGTGTACGGCCATCTTTTATCCTCTCCTCATGAATGGTAACAAACGACTATTGTCTTCATCATATCATCTACACAGCTTGAGTACCACAAACGATAGAGATAAAATGCTTTTTCGGGAATGAATGCCAAAAAGGTTTCATTATGACCTCATTTCATGTTAGACTGATGATTGGGGAGCAAGAAAAGGAAGAAGCTACATTGGAAGGAGAATAGAGCAATGACCACAGGACTTCCCGACTTTTTTAAGTATAACCTCTGGGCGAACCTGCGTTTGCTTGACGCGTGTTCACAACTGTCCGATGCACAACTCGACGCGACCACGAAAGGGACGTTTGGCAGTATACGAGAAACCCTCATGCATCTGTTCGCTGGTGAAGAAGGCTATGTGCGGCATTTTACCGGGACATCCCCTACACCTCGACTGAGGGACCTCACCACGTTTCCAGGCTTCGACGAACTGCGACGACGGGCAGAGCTCTCGGGAAACGAGCTGATCACCATCGCGGAACAGGGGGATCTGAGTCAGATATTCTATCTTGACGGGGGAACCTATGAGGCTCCGGCCATGATCGTCTTGATCCAGGCCGTCCAGCACGCCATCGATCATCGCTCGCAGATAGCCACGCTGCTGAGCCAGCAGGACATCGAGCCGCCCGATCTCGATGGCTGGTCGTATAATGATGCCATGCACTAACGGTCGGGAAAGTGGCTGTGCTTCCGGTGAGGAAAGATTCGCTTGAGATCCCACTCTTGGGTGGCCGGCTTACGCATGGCATTGTGCGTGTAGGTGACACCGTGCGCCGGCCCCAGAAAAGCCATGCCGACTTTGTTCACGAGCTCCTTCTTTTCTTGGAGAAGCAGGGGTTCAGCTTCGCCCCGCGCTTTTTAGGAATTGATGAGCAAGGACGGGAAATCCTCAGTTACCTTGAAGGCCACACGTTGCCAGGGAGTGGGTATTTCTTATCAGATGATCTCCTGGTGCAAGCGGCCAGGGTGATCCGTCTCTTGCATGATATCACGGCAGGCTCTGTCCTGGCCCACGGCCACGAAGTGGTTGCCCACAGCGAACTCGGCCCGCATAACACGATTTTTCAAGACAACCGGCTGATCGGCTTGATTGACTGGGACGATGCCGCTCCAGGGACACGCTTGCGCGATCTTGCCAATGCAGTCTGCTGCTATGTCAATGTCGATTACCGGGGCTGGCCAGTGCGCGAGCAAGTCCGGCGCATTCAGCTCATGTGTACCACCTATGGTTGGGATGACCCGATCGCCATTGTCAATGACATCGAAGCTGATTTGCAACAAGCCTTGCGCAACCATCAACAGGCGGGGCGAGCAGGAGCTGTCAAGGTTTTTCAGGAAGCGGTAGACTGGATGTGCATCCGGGCAGAGGAGTTGCGGCAGGCATTGCGTTAGCACGCGCTTGCCCTCGCACCACTCCTCTTCACACCATAACCCGATTTGCCGGAAAAATTCATTAGAGGTACAATGAAATTCAAAGACAATGCCACGGGTACAAAACTCATCAAATGACGTAGGAAATACAGGTGTGCCAGCTACGCGAACGCTAACGGCTCGCCCTGTTGCATTGTGGCACAATCGCAACTTCATGCTGCTATGGAGCGGGCAGGTGATATCAGCCATTGGCTCGCAGGTCTCCCTGCTGGCTTTCCCCTGGATCATCTTAGCGCTAACCGGTTCTCCTGCACAGGCAGGGCTTATAGCGGCCATTCGCACGCTGCCCTATATCCTCTTTGGCCTTCCTGCCGGGGCTTTGGTTGATCGCTGGGATCGCAAGCGGGTTATGATCCTGTGTGACACAGGGCGGGCGCTTGCGCTGGGAAGTGTTCCCATTGCCTTCGCGCTGGGGCATCTGACAGCCTTGCAACTCTACCTGGTCTCATTTATTGAGGGGACGCTGTTCATCTTCTTCGGCCTGGCGGAGGCTGCAACTCTGCCGCGCATCGTGACGCAGGAACAACTTTCTGCCGCTACCGCACAGAACGAGTTTGTGTATTCCGTGTCGGGCCTGCTGGGGCCATCATTAAGCGGCGCTCTCTACTCCATCGGAAGTGCAATGCCCTTCCTGGCCGACGCAGTCTCTTATATAGCTTCGGTCTTCTCAGTGCTCTTTATTCAAACTGAGTTCCAGGAAAAGCGGGTTGTTGCGCAGCGCAGGTTGTGGAGAGAGATTCTGGAGGGCATGCGCTGGCTCTGGCATCACCCGGTCATTCGCTTCCTGGCAGTCCTGGTGAGCGGGCTTACCCTCTGTGGCGCTGGCTATGTGCTGATTGTGCTTGTGCTTGCCCAGCAAGAGCGTGCCTCCAAAGTCGCCACAGGCCTCATCTTTGCCTGTGGAGGCTTCGGTAGTATCATCGGGGCATTCCTGGCAGGCCCGCTTGCCAGGCGGTTCAGTGTGGGACGAATTATGGTTACAGCAAGCTGGCTCCTGGCTTTGACCTGGTTGCCCTTCGCCTTCGTGCCCAATCCATTCTGGCTGGGAGCGGCTGTAGCCGCTGCCTTCCTGGTTGTCCCCATCCATGCTTCAGTGCAATACGGCTACCGCCTGGCATCGATTCCAGACAGGTTGCAGGGGAGGGTGAACAGCATCTATCGCATCATTTTGTTTGGAAGCCAGTCGCTTGGATTACTGCTCACAGGCATACTCCTGCAGGCCACCGGCCCGGTGCTTACCGTGCTACTGCTCTTCGTCCCACAAGTTGTGCTGTCGGCTGCTGCTACCCTGCATAAACAGTTGCGGCAGGCGCCACGACTGAGCGAAATCCCCCGCCCATAAAAATGAACCGTAGGGGCCCAATTCATTGCGCCCCTTACCGGTCTCCCGACCAACCGTAGGGGCCGATTTATCGTGCCCATTGCCGATTTATCGGCCTGCATGGAAAAACAACCATGTCCGCAGACATGTGTCAATATCCATCATCGCGCCCACCGCCGATGATGAAATGTAACGACCAAAAACGGTAATGATGTTGAAAGAGTGGTACGAAGGGAGGCGCGAGGGCAAGCGCAAGGCCCCCACGCCACCCCGCTCCTCTCCTTGCCCCTACGGATACGATCCCGTTCGTCATTTCCTCATGTGATTGGAAAAGTTCATAAGGGGAATCAGCTACCAACCGCCTCTTTATAGCGGCGGATAGCATCAATATGTTCGTCAAGCGTCTTGAAACCGGCTCCCATCGTGTTGATGGAGATATGCGTCGCCCCTAATCTTCGCCAGCCCTCCGTCTGGCGCACCCACTCATCCAGATTACCATCTCTCGCGTTCACCCTTGCCTCGATGCCAACCGTATTGGGATCGCGACCTGCTTCACGAATGTAGCCCCGCAGGCGCTCAAGCGTCTTGCGCATCTCTTCGTCCGGTGGCCCCTGCGGCAGCCAGCCATCCCCAATGCGCGCTACGCGACGCAGCAGCACATCTGCCCTCCCGCCCAGCCATACCGGGATGGAACGCCGCACCGGCAGCGGATTAAGCCCTGCTTCGGTGATCGTATGAAAGCGGCCCTTGTAAGTGACGACCTCCTGGCTCCAGAGCAGGCGCATCACCTCTACCTGTTCCTCTATCATGCGACCCCGTTTATGGAAATCCATGCCCAGCGCCTCATATTCTACCGGGTTCCAGCCAACGCCCACACCGAGCCGGAATTTGCCTCCGGTGAGCACATCTACCTCTGCCGCCTGCTTGGCGACGAGTGCAGCCTGTCGCTGTGGCAGGATAATGACTGCCGGGAGCAGCCCTAAGTGCACCAGCGCCGCAAGGTAGCCGAAGAGGACGAATGGCTCGTGAAACATGTCGTTCTTTGTGTATCCTCGCCATCCTGGCCGGTGGCTGGGATCCGCGCCCAGCACGTGGTCAAAAGCCACGATATGACTATAGCCCAGTCCCTCCACTGCTTGCGCATAATCGCGAATGGCCGCAGGGTCTGCGCCAATCTCGGTCTGCGGAAACGTAACTCCTATCTGCATATGTAATACCTCTTCAAAGTTCAAATCAACCTGGCATTTCCTCAATCAACAGAAAAGTTAGGACATGTCATGTTGAGCGAGTGAGCCGAAGCCCTGAACGCCGTGAAGGGGAAACATCCGCTGCCCATCGAGAGATCCTTCGCGGAGTTACCCTGAGCGAAGCGAATGGGCTCAGGATGACAATCGGGAAGCCAGACCCTGAGCGAAGCGAAGGGTGACATGCGGCCTACTATGTTCCCCGAACCTGGTTGTAGATAATCATCTATTCTTGCTTGCTCTGCCTGTCACCACGCGGCCCGGTGTTGCGCCTGTATGCTCTCCATTTCTCACTACCCGTGTTCCATTCACCCATACATCGCGGATGCCTGTCGAGAGCTGGTGGGGATCCTCAAATGTGGCCCTGTCTGCAATGGTCTCGGCATCGAAGATCACCACGTCGGCGTAGTACCCAGGACGCAGCAGCCCGCGATCATATAAATTAAGGCGCGCAGCAACGGCGCCGCTCATCTTGCGAATGGCCTCCTCCAGCGTAAGCAATTTCTTCTCACGCACGTACCTTGCCAGCACACGTGGATATGTGCCATATGCGCGAGGATGCGTTGGCCCTAAGGGTTTCGCCCAGGCAGGGTCCACGCCGCCTGCGTCCGTCGAGATCTTTACCCAGGGCTGTTGCAGGCCCAGTTCGACATTCGCCTCGTCCATACTGAAGTAGATGGTGAAGATGCGATGCTGCTCGGAGAGCAGTAACTCTATGGTGGCATCGAGCCAGTGCTGGTCGCGCATGGCCGCAATTTCTGTGAGCCGCTTGCCCACATATGGCAGGTTTTCTGGCTTCTCGAAGCCGATTGGCATCACGCCTTCCGGCCCAATATCGTGTGCCATTGCTTCCCACTTGCCCGGTGGTGCCAGCACCTCAGCACGGATGCGTTCCTGCACAGCCGGGTCGGCCAGCGTCTCAAAAAATGTCCCGCCCTCGGCTACCCAGGGTGGCAGCACGGAGCCTAGCCCGGTGCCTGAAGCCGCGTAGGAGTACATATCTGCGGTCACATCCACGCCGGAGTCGCGCGCCGCCTGGATACGTGCGATGGCATCGGGCATCTTGTGCCAGTTGCGCTTGCCCGACGCTTTGAGGTGATAGATCTCGACGGGCAGGCTCACTCTCCGGCCAATCTCCACCGCCTCATCGAGCGCCTCCAGCAGCCGATCGCTCTCTGAACGCATGTGGGTGACATACATGCCGCCATACTGGCTCACTACCTTCGCGACCTCGATCAGTTCCTCAGTGGAAGTATATGCGTCTGGTGGGTAGATCAGGGCGTAGGAGACACCGAAGGCGCCATCCTCCATGGCATCTGCCATCACGCGCCGCATCGTCTCCAGCTCATCTGCCGTAGGCGCACCTATCTCCCAGCCCTTTGCATACTCTCGCAGCGTTCCGCCGCCCAGGAACGAGCCGATGTTGGGGGAGACCCCTCGCTCGGCCAGAGCATCCAGCCAGTCACGGAAGCGCGTCCAGGACTTTGCCCGCTCAGGCCAGTCGCCGATGAGCGCGCGATCCCTCTGCGAAAGCTCCATGAACGCATCAAGGATGCGCCCGCCTGCAGGCGCAGGGGTCCATCCCTCGCCCATGATCTCGGTCGTGACCCCTTGTGTAATCTTGGAGAGATCGCGCGGATCGTGCATCAGCGGGATGTGCGAGTGGCTGAGGATATCAATGAAGCCGGGACAGACCACCATCCCCGTAGCCTCTACCACCTCGCGTGCCGTCTCTTGTGGAATCAGGCCGGGCGGCGCAACCTCCAGCACGCGATCACCTGCGATGGCGACATCGCCATAGAACCAGGGATTGCCTGTCCCATCCACGATCTTCGCGCCGCGTATCAAAACATCAATGCTCTTTGTGCTCACTTTTTATCGTCAATAACCATTTGGATG
The DNA here is from genome assembly GCA_902812455.1 of Chloroflexota bacterium. The sequence continues at coordinate 14,318 of CADDZH010000094.1, forward strand.
AACTGCTGGCCTGGAATTGGGATCTTTGTGATCTTTCACATCTCATGCCGATTTTGCCTGCTTGAAATCATATAACGGCACAGTACGTACCGGTGGTAGAGCTGTATGACGCAAGGCTTCAATTTTGCGTACAGTATCAGGCGTGAACAACACATCTCCACAGATGGGGCACACTTCTGCAGGCACATGCTCGATCACAATAATACGGTTTCCTTGTCGCACCGTATGCACGACCTCTCGCTGCTCGTATTCGCCTGGACAACCCTCGATATTACATTTCATCGCTGCCTCCTTTGCATCGGGCTTATCCACTTCGGAGGAAGAGGAATGTATATGCTTTTGCTCCCCACCATTATAGTATAAAGCGGCCGCCTTTACAATGCTTCATCAGAGCATTGCATATTCCTCCCTGGGTACAGAAACACATCCACGATGTGAACTGCTTCATAGCAAGATACTGCTCATCCAATTACGCTTGATCTGAACGTTATTCCTTTAGATGCTCAAACTTTATGTTTAAAAACTTTATGAAATGAAAGGAAAAAAAGATGGATCGAACACATATGCGCTCTCGCCAATTGTATCGCATCTTATTCTCTCTACTCGGTTGTTGTCTCATCTTGCTGCTGGCTGCCTGCGGCTCCGGAGGCGGCACCTCTTCGGGAAGCCATAACCATACAACAGGAAACCCACGCTCAACGGCGACAACGGCTCCGTCTCGCACAACGCCCACTCCTGCCAGTACAACAGTGCCTATGCCCGCTACGTCCACCAGTTGCCCAACTGCCGCAACTGGCCGCGCTGCCGTCATGGAGCCCCTGGTTCTCGGCAGCCATGCCAATCTCGTGTATGTCTACAATGTGGGCACCGCTGACGCTCCTGGAACTGCCTTCTTGAAGCGCTATGATACAGTAACCGGAACCAAAACCACAATCGTCACCCTCTCTAATACCTACATTGCCAATGCCCAGGTCTCGACTGATGGCGAGTGGGTGCTCTTCACTGCGATCACTAACGGGCAGGCAATGTTGCAAATGATCCGCATGGATGGCCAGGGCCTGCAAACACTCTACTGTGCTTCACCGGAAGGAGGCGCATATATAGTTAGCGCTTTGAGCAATGTCCAGTGGTCTACCGACCAGCGCCTCGTTGTTTTCAGTCACTTCAGCAATGCGAATGGTTCCGGCAACGAGATCTACTTGCTCAACCTGGCAACCGGCAAAGCTCAAATCGAACTGTACATACCAGGAATATTCTATGCGCCTATCACCTGGCTCGATAACACACGGGTGTACCTCTCGCACCAGGCGCCGGATGGGCCTCCCGATAGCCTGTACCTGCTCGATACAAGCAAGGGGGCAAATCAGTCCGCAAGCGACTTGACGCTCGTGTTCAGCCAGAAGGTAAGCTCCGGAGACTATCCCTGCTGGAACAATGACAGCAGCTACGATGCTAAAACCGCTTTTGTGAGCGAGTGCACCGCAGCCAGCAGCACAACTCGCCCTGGCGAAGCTGCTATCGAGGGGCCGAGTGATATCCTCACGCTGCCTGCCGCAGGCGGCGCATCCCATTCCCTCTTCAGTAGCGCCAAAGGGGCAGTCACGGTTGTGCGAGCTGTAACCAGCTCAACACTGCTCTTCATCATCGATTCGCATGCCATCGATTCTAGCGTAAGCGTTGACACAAGCCAGAACGGCCTGTGGAAAATCAATACCGAAGGCTCTGGAATAACGCGATTAACCGGTGTTGGCAACCTGAATAGCTATAGCCAGTTTCCATGGTCCAATCTCTCCCGTGATAGCAGCCTGTATGCGTTGCAGGTGATCAACGGCAGCACGCAATCACTTGAGTACGGATCTATGAGCGGGGGCGCGCCCACCCCAATTGCTTCAACCAGTGCGGGCAGCACAGCAGACCTGGACGTTGTTGGCTGGACGACCATGTAGGATTCTACTGGCAATGATACACTAAATGGCCTTGCAGGGCAACCGCCAGGCTTGCCCCTACCCTACACGCTCGGCCAGCACCGTCGTGTCATGGTAGGGGCAGGGCTTGTCCCTGCCCTGGCTCCCCTACACGCTCGGCCTGCGAAGCCGTACCATGGTAAGGGCAGGGCTTGTCCCTGCCCTGGCTGCTCGGCAACCATCTTCTTGACGCCTACCCTTATCCCTCCCGGTGATGAAACACCCAAACCTTAACCCGATACATTAAATCTTCATACATACTTTACCAACTCTCAACCTCTTCACTAGATACAAATATGCATTTCTATGCTTAAATAGCTAGTGGTAAGCCAATATCCATTGCAAAAGGGCACTTCATTACGGAGAGTCCTGCAAGTCGTCTATTTGTAGCATTACTCTTGTATGCTGTCAGGAAAGAGGGTATTTGAATGAGGAACCGAGCTATCCGTATTGCGATTGCAGGGCTGGCTATAGCCGGACTGCTATTCGCAGCCTTCATGCACTTTGGATCGAGTGCGAACAATGGCAGCAGCGTAAAGGCGGCTTCCCTTTATTCGCAACTGACCCCATTGCAAAAAAAGATCCTTTCCGGCTTTGCAGACAATATGCTTGACCCCAAGAACGGGGGGCCTGCTGGAGCAAAATCTACTCTTACCTATTATCCCGATCATGCCGATGATCAGTGTGCCAAGAGACTGGGAAACAATATCAAGGTCAATCAGAACTGCTTGAACTTGACCGACCCGGATCTGCAAGGTCGCGGCCAGGCCAACAACGAGACGGCTATCGCTGTCAACCCCAACAATTCTACCGATCTCGTTGCTAGCGATAACGACTACCGGCGTGGCGACGGCAACTGCTACGGCGCCTACACACTGGACAATGCGTCCCACTGGAACGATACCACCGTCCCAATGAGCTTTACGCGTGGCACAGCCTTCGGTAATGTTGCACGCGAGTACTGGCAGGCCGGCGGTGATACTTCGGTCGCATGGGACACGAAGGGCAATGTCTACTTCGACTGCCAGGTCTTCCAGCGTGGCCCTGGCGTGACAAACAACCCCGACCAGTCAAGCGCTGTCTACGTCTTCCGCTCGACGCAGAACAATGGCGCATCATGGAACTTCCCGGGGCATCCAGCTATCGAGACTTATACTACAACGGGTCTCCCATTCAACGACAAGCCATACATGACAGTCGACAACCACCAGGGCAGCCCATTCCAGGATCGCATCTACGTCACCTGGACGATTTTTGCGGCAGATGGCTCGGCCATTATCTACGAGGTGCATTCAAATGACTACGGCCAGACCTTCAGCAGCCCGGTCGTCGTCAGCAAGAGCAGCCCACTTTGTACAGTCACATTTGGGGTTCCAACGACTGTTACTACCTGCAATGAGAACCAGTTCTCGGATCCTTTCACCGGACCGGATGGTGCGCTGTATGTTGTCTACGACAACTTCAACAACGCAGAGGCAAATGCCAACGATAACCACTACCAGATCTTGCTCTCGAAGTCGGTTGATGGTGGCAATAGCTTCTCCTCTCCTGTGCTGGTAGCAAACTACAACGATCTTCCTGACTGCGCCACGTACCAGGGCGGGCAGGATGCAGGTCGTTCCTGCGTGCCGGAAAAAGGCTCGGCTACGAATTCCGTTTTCCGCGCTACCAATTACCCGTCAGGCCAGGTCGATCCCACGAATTCTAAGCAGGTAGTGGTCACGTTCGGTTCCTACATCAATGTGGACTCGAATCCATCAAACGGCTGCGTACCTGCTGGCTTCTCTGTCTATGGCAATCCAGACTATACCGGCGTAAAGACTCCGGGCGCCTGCAACAACAAGATCCTGGTGAGCGAATCTGAAGATGGAGGCGCAACCTTCCAGGGAAATGTCACGGATCCGACAACCCTGCCAACGGTCAATACGGCTCCTGGCCAGAAGTTCACCGACCAGTGGTGGCAGTGGAGCGCCTTCAACAGTTCTGGCAAGCTGGCTGTCTCTTACTATGATCGCCAGTATGGCTCCGACGAGACCACGGGGAACATGGATGTCAGCCTCTCAGGGTCACTAAACGATCCCACGCACTTCGCGGTAGTGAGGGTGACCTCTGCTTCCATGCCGCTGCCAACGCAGTTCCCTGATAGTCTAGGGAACAGTCTCTTCTTCGGCGACTACACGGGGCTTGCAGCGGCAGGCAGCACCGCCTACCCCATATGGATGGATACCCGCGATAAGGATCTGGCCCTCTGCCCTGGCACGGGCGCACCGGGCGTACCGCCTCAGGTCTGCAGCTTCAAAGAGCCGAATGGCCTGCTGGCTAACGACCAGGACATCTACATGGCCAAGGTGCCCATCCCGTAAAAAGCGGCCAGCGGCCGTTATAACCATGCTGGTGTAGTGACCCCAATCTGAGGGGAGTAACCGATCAAATCGGTTGCTCCCTTTTCTTTTTTTGGATTCTTGAAAAGAAAGGACTCTCCATTCTTTAGGATGATTGTCGAGAAAAGCCGATAAATCGGCTGTGGGCACGATAAATCGGCCCCTACGATTCACCCAAGGATAGAGAGCCAAAGAAGGGTACCGGTGGAGCATCGGTTAAATATGTCTTAGAATAGAGGGAAAGGAGAAAGAAACAGAATACGTGAACTTTAACGACCAAAACCGGTCATGGTTTGTCATCCTGAGCCCGTTCGCTTCGCTCAGGGGAAACTCCGCGAAGGATCTCCGCCGATCGGCAGCGGATGTTTCCCCTTCGCTGCGCTCAGGGCTTCGGCTCACTCGCTCAACATGATATGTCCAGACCGGTTTTACCGATCCTGGTCGTTAAACATCATCAATTTAGAGGAGAGCATACCAATTGAAGAAGTTTATCGCAGTTCTTGTATTGTTAATTCTGGTAACAGTCCTGGTGGCAGCTTGTGGCGGCCCCAGCAGCAGTAGCAGTAATGGCCCCACTGTTCATATGGGGGATTCGAACTTCGATCAAGCGAGCGTGACCATTAACAAGGGCAGCAGCCTGACCCTGGTTGATGATACCTCGGCTGTGCATATTATAGAGAACGGTAGTTGGATCAATGGCAATCCGCATCCTGCAAAGGAGCCCGGCGCTCCCACTGTCAATGTGACATTCAATGGGAACGATTCGCATACCATTGGCCCATTCAATACCGCTGGCACCTATCATCTCTACTGCGTTGTGCACCCCGGCATGAATTTGACGGTGATCGTGCGATAAGCGTTTCTTTGCGGTCTCTAACCTTAAGAGGATAATTTACGAGGGGGGCCGATAATGATTTTTAACGACCAAATTCGGTAATACATGTCATCCTGAGCGAAGCGAAGGATCTCAGTCGATCGGCGTCAGATGCTTCGCGGAGTTTCCCCTGAGCGAAGCGAATGGGCTCAGCATGACATGCCACACATATGTTATACTCATTGTGGGAAAGTTTATGGAGGTGATGAGCTTTCTGCGCTCCTTTTAGATGACGTCTGTGTGCAATCGCTTTTCGTTACTTCAAGGAGGAAAAACTGTGAAGCGCAAGGTACAATTCTGGCGTCCTTATTTATCTCTCGCTCGCGTGATGACGATGGCTACGGTGCTGCTTATGCTCCTGGGATTGGGAGGATTACCTGCGCTGCCCCAGTCTCTCACTGCTTATGCAGCAAGCAACAGTAGTGACAGTTGCCGCCTTGGCACTGCGCAAAATCCGATCAAGCACGTGATCTACATCCAGTTCGACAACGTCCACTTCACCCGCGACAATCCAAACGTCCCGTCAGATCTCGAGCAGATGCCCAACCTGCTCAACTTTATTGAGGACAATGGCGTTCTGCTCTCCGATCATCACACACCGCTCATTGCTCATACAGCGAATGATATTTTGACTTCGCTGACAGGCATCTATCCTGACCGGCACGGCGTACCGATTGCTAACAGCTACCGGTACTACAACCCCAACGGCACGAGCAATCCTGCCGTCTCCTTCGCTTACTGGACCGATCCTGTCTTCGATCCAACCACTCCAACCCCGACCGATACCAGCTATAACCTGATCACAACGGGCGGCCTGAATACTCCGGCTCCCTGGGTGTCCTACACGCGCGCCGGCTGTAACTTCGGCTCGGTCGCTACGGCGAATACGATTCTCGAGAATATCGCCACAGATATCCCCAACGTCTTTGGCCCTAATTCACCCCAGGAGCAGGAGGCCAAGACCAATCCCAATCAGGCCAATGCGGACTTTGTGGGCATCGGCGTCCACTGCGCCCTGCACAACTCACTCTGCTCATCGGCCAATGGTGGCGAGCCTGACAAGCTACCCGATGAGCCAGGTGGCTATCACGGCTACATGGCCCTTTACGGCAACAAATACGTTGCTCCAATCATCAGTCCGAGTGGCCCTATGCGAGACCTGAACGGGAACATCATCAAATCACCGACCGGAAATATTGGCTTCCCCGGCTTCGATGGCATGGAGGCAACCGTCTCGCTCTCCTACGTCGCTGCCATGCAGGAGCATGGCGTGCCCGTCACCTACGCCTACATTTCCGATGTGCATGATGCCCATCCTAACGGACCTGCCTATGGCCCTGGCCAGAAAGGTTACGAGCAAGCCCTGGAAGCATATAATGATGCTTTCGGCAAGTTCTTTGCGCGGCTGGCCAAAGATGGGATCAATAAGAGCAACACACTGTTTGTCATTACTGCCGATGAAGGCGATCACTTTGTGGGTGGGCCGCCAAGCCCGGCAAACTGTAACGGGATCACCATTTACTGCACCTACAAGCAAATCGGTGAGATCAATACGAATGTAGCCGGATTGCTCGCGACAGAGCAGGGA
>CADDZH010000095.1 GCA_902812455.1 Chloroflexota bacterium
GCCCAACGCCGAGTCCGACACCTAGCCCGATACCAACGCCGAAGTTGCCATAAGGTAATCCTTTATAGCCGGGTGAGTATTTCGGGGTCGCCGTCAGTAATGGCGATAGTGTGCTCGAATTGAGCTGAACGCTTGCCGTCAGCGGTGACGACGGTCCAGCGATCGGATCTGACGCGCGTTTTGGCAGTGCCTGCGTTAATCATGGGTTCGATGGTGAAGACCATGCCTGGGCGCAGCGTGACGGTTGGCCCGGTGTGAGCGAAGTGGAAGACGATAGGGTCTTCGTGGAGCGAGCGGCCGACGCCATGCCCGACATATTCGCGCACAGTAGAAAATCCCTGGCTTTCTGCGTATTGCTGGACGGCGGCGCCAATTTCGTTGAGCTGGTGGCCTGGGCGCGCCAGCTCGATGCCAATCTCTGTGCAGCGCCTGGCTACGTCGAGCAGCCTCTGTGATTCGCTGTCGATCTTGCCGACGGGGAAGGTGACGCAGGAGTCGCCAACCCAGCCATTGTAGTGGACGCCGATGTCGATGCCGATGATATCCCCTTCGCGTAAACGCTCCTTGCGGCTTGGGATGCCGTGACAGATGACATCATTGACGGCAACGCAGATGGCCGCCGGGAAAGGCGGAATGGCGGGATGGCCTTTGCTGGCGGGCACTGCGCCGTATCCTATATATGAAGGGATGGCTCCCCGGCTGCGAATATATTCTTCCGCAATTTTGTCAAGCTCGGCGGTTGAGACGCCCGGTACAATGTACGGGCGTAGCACTTCATATGTTTCTGCGACGATGCGGCCTGCCTCGCGCAGGCGCTCGATTTGTTGCTGTGATTTGAGAATGATGGCCATAATGGATAACCTGTGAATTTTACAATTGAGATGTATAACCTGACCTTTATTTTACCCCAAATTGCCTGGAATATGCAAAATGAACGAATTTTTGCGAGAGGGGCGTTTAGTTGTATAGCGACAGTGGGCTTATTTTGACTAGCAATGGCTTTAACCTCGCGAGAGTCGCGATATGATGAATCTGGGAAAGTAGATGATTTTTAACAACCGAAACAGGGAATAAAGGAGTGGCCCCCCGAGCAGGACAGGCACCAGGCACTGTCCCTACAGCCTTCGCCCATTCGGTTGTCAAAGTTCAACAGATACGATTACGTTTCTCATTCCCTCATTTAATGGGAAAATTTTATTAAGGTATTGCTCTGTATAGCGGAGAACATGTATGCAACGGAATATTGTACGAACTGCTCTTTTTAGTGCGACTGCCCTCCTCTTGATCGCTACCAGTCTCCTCGTAATGCGTATAATGGCAGTGCATGCGGACTCCTCTCCCCGCGTGACGCTGGCTGAGCAGGTCGTGCCGCTTGTGCAAAAAGCGCAACTTTTGCATGCGGCAGATGCGAACCAGCAATTGAACCTCTCTATTGGCTTGCAGGTACGCAACCAGGATGAGCTGGATAGTATGCTTGCTGCAATGTATAACCCGCAGTCGTCCTCCTATCAGCAGTATTTGACGCCAGACCAGTTTAACCAGTTATTTGCGCCGACGCCTGACCAGGTGCAGCAGGTGGTGGATTATTTACAAAGCCAGGGACTGGCTGTGACGGGTGTTGCTGCCAACAATTTGCTTATCGACGCGACGGGGACTGTGGCGCAGGTGCAGCAAGCGTTCAATGTGCAGATCAATACCTATCAACTGGGCAGCCGCACGTTTTATGCCAACGCGACGGCGCCATCGGTGCCCACTTCGATCAGCCAGTTGATAGTATCGATTAGCGGGCTGGATGATAGCGTGCAGCCTCAGCCGCTTTACCAGCGTACACAAGCGAGGCAGCTTGCAGGGCCGTCCGGGTATGGGCCGGTAGACCTGGCGGAAGCCTACGATACCGGGCCGCTCTCAAACGCAGGGATACAGGGAGATAAGCAGGCAATCGCGCTCTTTGAGCTGGATGGCTACCAGAACAGCGATGTCCAGCAGTATTTTAAGTATTACAACCTGGGCAATCCCACTATCAACACGGTGCTGGTGGACGGGGCGAATGGCTCGGCAGGCCAGAATGCTATAGAAGTCGAACTGGATATCGAAGTGGTGGCGGCTATGGCCCCGCACGCAAACCAACTGGTGTATGAGGGGCCGAATACGATGCAGGGGATGAACGATACCTACAATAAAATCGTCACAGATAACAAGGCCCATATCGTTTCCACTAGCTGGGGCCTGTGCGAGAATAGCCTTGGGCCGGGAGAGTTGCAGACGCTGGATACGATTTTTAAGCAGGGGGCAGCGCAGGGCATGTCGTTCTTTGCCGCTTCGGGCGATTCTGGGGCATATGATTGCCAGGATACCAACCTGGCGGTCGATTCGCCTGCCAGCGATCCCTACATTACGGGCGTGGGCGGCACGCACTTGCAACTCAATAATGGGGCGTATGGCGGTGAGTCGGTCTGGTCAGATCCAAACGACACACAACGAGGGCCTAAAGGCGCCGGCAGCGGTGGTGGGCTGAGCAATACGTTCAAGCAGCCGGGCTGGCAGGCTGGCCCAGGTGTGCAGAACCAGTACAGTAATGGGTATCGCGAGGTGCCAGATGTCTCGGCGGACGCCGACCCGTCAACCGGTTACGCGGTGTATTGCACGGTGACGAATGCAGGCTGTCCTGCTTCGGGCTGGATTGAGGTTGGCGGGACGAGTGGGGCTGCTCCGCTGTGGGCAGGTAGCACAGCGCTTATGGATCAATATTTGCAAGGGCAGGGCAAGGCGCGAATAGGCTATGCGAACCCGGCGCTGTATAATCTGTTCAATGCGCAACAGCAATATCCCGCGTTTCACGATGTGACTTCGGGGAACAACCTGCATTACCCGGCGACCAACGGCTACGATATGGCGAGCGGGATTGGCACGCCGGATGTCTATAATATGGCTCGCGATCTGGTTGCGCCTGGAGGCGGGAACACGCCACCACCAACACCGTCGCCCAGTCCCAGCCCATCGCCTACACCATCGCCAACGCCTGCTCCGCCACTTATCCAGAACGGTGATTTCGAGAATGGGCAGGCTCCCTGGCAGGAATATTCGGCCAAGGGGTACCAGCTTGTGGATTCGACGAACTCGTATTCGGGTATTTACAGCGCTTACCTCTGTGGCTACACAGGCTGCGATGATCGCATCTGGCAGGTATTTACGGTACCGGCAAGCTACACGAAGATTACGGTGACGTACTGGTGGTATTCGGATACGAACAAGACGAGCAAAGCCTGCCTGGATACCTTTACCAGCCAGCTCCAGACGACTTCCGGTTCGGCAATTCGCGTGCTGCAGCAGAGTTGCAATACTAGCGTGACGAATAACTGGGTGCAGGAGACGTTTGACGTATCGAGCGCGCTGGCGGCCTACAAGGGCAAGCAGGTGGTGCTGTTCTTCCGGGGGACGAATGCCAATGGCCAGCCGCAGACATCGGATTTCTTCGTGGACCTGGTTACGGTGAACGTGGAGCCATAACCAGGGTAGGAGAGTTTACAGGGGTAGGTTATTTGGAGTGGAGCGAAGAGCGAGGAGGCGCGGGGACAAGTACCAGGCCCCCGCCCATCCCCCATCCACCCACAGCTTCGATACATCGAGCTTCTACAAGTCCCTACAGGCGACGATCCGGTGCTATACAACAGATATATCGATGCTGTCATAGCCAGATGCCCCATTTGGCAGCGGGGCTGCTATAGCGGGGTTCTGGACATTTCCTTCCAGGTCGATGGCGCGCACGACAATGGTATAACTGCCCCGGCTGGTTGGGCGCCAGTTATACTCCCACAGCACCCATGTCAGGGGAGAGAGAGGACGCTTGAGCGTGGCGCGCTGCCAGGTATTGCCTCCATCAAGGCTGACATCGACTTCAGAGATGCCTTTGTTGCCGGAAAATGCAACGCCCGCAATATAGGTGACCTCGTTGTGGCGGACATTTGAGCCATCAAGGGGCGTATCGATGCGCGAAGTTAAGCGAACGCCGGCAAGGTCGCTCCAGCCTCGCTGCTCCCAGTATCCCTGGTAATCCTGGGCGCTCACCTGGATATGGGTAAGCCATTTACAGTGCTTCATGCCATAAATGCCGGGCACAAGCATGCGCACCGGAAAACCGTGCTCTTGAGGAAGTGTCACGCCATTCATGCGCACAGCCAGCAGGGTAGTCGGCTCGAGCGCTTTCTCCAGGTAGATGCTTTCGCTATAATCATCGACTGCAAAAAAGAGGATTTTGAGCGTGCCCTGCTTGATGCCAGTTCGCTGCAGCAGATCCCGCAGCCGCACGCCTTCCCAGAGCGCATTGCTCATTAGATTGCCGCCAACCTCGTTGCTGATGCACTCTAGCGTCTCATATTGCTGGTGCATGGGGAGCGCAAGCAGCTCCTGGTAGGTCAAGGTGAAGGGATGCTCAACGTGCCCATCTACGGTGAGCCGCCAGTTGCTGGCATCGACTGTGGGATCGGAGAAGAGATTTTTAGAGACGATATAGAACTGGCCATTCGAGGTAATCTCCGGCGAGAGGTTGGGAGCCGGGTGGATATCGCCATAATTCGGTTTAGGCGGCGGAATGATCTTGCTCTTGTAGCGCTGCAACAAATGGATAGCCGGGGCGGTGCTGCTGCTGGCACCTTCCGTAATAAAACGCCATGCCCCCACACCCAATAGGGCGATACCGGCCATAATCAATCCTCGTTGCAGGATTCTGCGCCGCGAAAGTCTTGCCTCTGATGGGCTGGGAGCTATAGCAGTCTCAGTGCGAATGCGATCAACAAGCCAGTTGTGTATGCCAACGAACAGGAGACCAAAGCTCGCACCCGTAATGGCCAGGCTTACCATGCTATTGGCGAGGCCAATGCTGAGTTGTGATCCAAAAATGCCCACGCCGGTGAGTGGCAGTAGTCCAAAGCCTGCGAGCAGCCAGAGGATAAACGCCAGCAGCAGCCCGTGATACCAGCGGAGATGCATGTGAGTAACTGGTAAACCTACCTTCCAGCGCCGCTTGCCATCTTCTTCTGCCTGTTTCTCCTCAGATGGCGTGAGCAGCAGGTCATACAGCCCTCCGCTGAGGGCAAAGACGAGGCATTGTCCCACGAGAACGCCGTAGAACAGGTAGTGTTTGGCATTTGCCCCGATGAGTTGATGCAAGTAGTCAAACTGGGATGGAGATAAGAGAGTTGTCAATGCTGAGCCAACGATATCGGGCAACAGGATACCATTGGCAAACGCATTCAAAACAAGCATGATGATACTGGCGATCACTCCTGCGGCCAGCCCCGCCGTGAAGCCGACTTGAAAGCGCTGTTTTCGTGTCCAGGTGGAGGCTTTTGTATCTGTAGCCATAGCGATATTTCCTTGTAAAGGCGGTACCTGCCAGTTACCTTAAAAAAAGACCCTGTTCAATCTTAATAATACCTCATTACACGATGGAGAGGTAGGGGATTTACACTTCGCGTCTCTTGTCCCATTTAGCCAAATGGAGTATGATTCGAGCAAGAATCCCCATGCAGAGACAGGATTGGTAGAAGAGCATATGCAGGATAAGAACTCTCTAACTGGCACAACCTCCTCAGAGGAGAACAACGTCGATAATGAGCAATTGCCTTTAGTCATCGGAGTAGACCTGGGTGGCACACAGATGCGGGCGGCGGTATTGCGAGGGAAGAGGCTTTTTTCGCGTGTAGAATTGCTCACCGGCGAAAACCCGACGCCGGAACGTATTATTCCCCGCGTCTATGATGCGGTTCAGGAAGCGCTGGACAGGGCAGGAATCGACCTGAAGCAGGTGGCAGGCATGGGTATTGGCGCTCCGGGGCCATTGGACAGCAAAACGGGTGTTGTCTTCGCCCCACCAAATCTGCCGGGCTGGGATCGTGTTCCCCTGCGCGATATGTTCGTTGAGCATTTTCAGATTCCTGTGTTTGTTGAGAATGATGCCAATGCAGCGGGCCTGGGTGAGTATATGTTCGGGGCCGGGCGAGGATGCCAGGATATGGTCTACATGACGATCAGCACAGGCATTGGCGGAGGTATCATTACCGGCGGCAAAATTGTGGAAGGAGCAAGCGGCACAGCCGGAGAGTTGGGTCATATGACGATAGACTGGCACGGTGAGCGCTGCAATTGTGGGAACATTGGCTGCCTGGAGCGTATAGCGTCAGGTACAGCGATTGCTCGCAAAGCCAACGAGGCCATCTCTGCTGGAGAAGGGACTGAGTTGCTGGCGTTTGCCCGTGCTATGCAACTGAGCAGCGGCATACAGCAAGCGCCGGAGGAGCCGTTTCACATAAGCGCCCGCACAGTTGCGCTGGCAGCAGGGGCAGGCATACCACTCGCGCAGGCAATTATCCGCAACGCAGCGGAAGCTATTGGCGTTGGCCTTGTCAATATTATCCACTGCTTCAATCCGCATATGATTGTCCTCGGCGGCGGCGTCACCCAGATGGGGCCGCTGCTCATGGAGCCTGCCCTGCGCATCGTGCGGGAACGGGCCATGAAGGTTCCACGTGAGGCAGTGCGTATTGTCCTGGCAGAGCTGGGAGTAAATGCCGGCCTGGTCGGCGCCGGTGCCCTGATCTATTACCACAATAGGTAAAATCATGGCAACAAACAAGGAACGGCTGGATGTAGCGCTTGTGCGGCGTGGACTGGCGCCGAGCCGCGAGCGTGCGCGTGCATTGATCATGGCCGGCCAGGTCTATGTGAATGGCCGCCTGGTAGACAAGCCTGGCACCCTGGTCGCGCTTGATGCAGACTATCGCCTGGCCGAAAAGCCTGAAGAATTGAAGTATGCCAGCCGGGGTGGCCTGAAGCTCGAAAAAGCCCTCGATACTTTTCACCTCAATCCTGAAGGACTGGTTGCCCTCGACGTGGGAGCTTCCACAGGCGGCTTCACCGATTGTCTATTAGAGCGCGGAGCAAAGCGCGTCTATGCCGTCGATGTTGGGCATGGGCAGCTCGCCTGGAAACTGCGTAACGACCCGCGAGTTGTGGTAATGGAACATACCAACATTCGCTACCTGCAACGCTTGCCGGAGCCTGTGCAATGCGTGGTCATCGATGTTTCCTTCATCTCGTTGCGCCTGGTCTTGCCTGCCGTTGTGCCGCTCATGGCTCCCGGCGCCTGGGTTGTTGCCCTGGTCAAGCCACAGTTCGAGGCGGGCAAAGCCGAAGCAGATCGTGGCGCGGGCGTAATTACCGATCCTGCTGTCCATGCTCGCATTCTGCAAGAACTGCAGGAATGGATACCCCAGCATACGCCGCTCCAGGTACAGGGACTGATCGAATCTCCCATCCTGGGACGTGATGGCAATCGCGAGTTTCTCCTTTATACTACCCTCGACAGGGCAAAATGGCTGTGATACACTTCTTATTAAGATAGAGAAAATGGGCAGCGTATGCCGGTTCTCCGTCCTTTGGGGTGATTGACGAGAAGTAGCCGATAATGGATGTTAACAAATTCATCGGGGTATAGTGAGGGATTGCCCTGGGCCGATAAATCGGCAATGGGCGCAATGAATTGGGCCCCTACGGTTCACCCGGAAGGATGGAGACCCCGTATGCCCGGAAAAGAGATAGGAAGCTTGAAGCTTGCCAGGAGAGAACATTATGGATACCATTCCTTCCGTCACAATACCGGATCAGTTCAATGCCGCAACAGCTTTCCTCGACCGGAATCTTGCTGAGGGGCGGGCGGCAAAAACCGCTGTTTACTTCACCGGCCTCGGTTCCCAGAAGGAGCGGACCTATACCTACGCCGAGATAGCAGAACTTGCCAACCGCGTTGGAAACGGGCTACTCGACCTGGGTATCGACCTGGAACAGCGCGTTGCCCTGCTCCTGCTGGATTCCCCGGAATTTGCTGCCGCCTTCTTTGGGGGCATAAAAATGGGCGCCGTTCCTGTTCCCACCAATACCGGCCTGCGCCCCAATGATTACGTCTATATGCTCAATGATAGCCGCGCTCGCGCGCTGCTGATCCACGCTGAGCTTTGGCCACAGGTGCAGCCAATTCTCTCCCAGCTCAAATACCTGCGGCATATTATTGTTGTGGGTGATGTGGGAATATCTAGCGTAGATACGCTGAAGGGAAGGGTACCCATACATAACTTTGAGGACTGGGTACAGAAAGCCTCACCAAACCTCGAGGCTGCCGAGACCAGCAAAGATGATAGCGCCTTCTGGCTCTACAGCTCCGGCAGCACAGGCTTTCCCAAAGGCTGCGTCCACTTGCAGCACGACATGACCTATTGCACAGAGTATTATGCCAAACCGGTTCTGGGCATCAATGAAAAGGATATTACGTTTTCGGCGGCCAAACTCTACTTTGCCTATGGCCTGGGCAATAACCTCTATTTTCCCTTTAGTGTAGACGCCAGCGCTGTCTATTATCCTGGGCGGCCACTGGCAGAGGACATGTTCAAGATCGTCGAGCGCTACCGGCCGACGATCTTCTACGGTGTTCCCACGCTCTACGCTTCTATGCTTGCGCTTCCAGACGCCGGCAAACGCTTCGATTTTTCGTCGGTTCGCATCTGCGTCTCCGCCGGCGAAGCGCTGCCGGCAGATATCCTGCACCGTTTTGAAGATACATTTCATGTCGAAATCCTCGACGGCATTGGCAGCACAGAGATACTGCATATCTTCATTAGCAACCGCATGGGCGAGATCAGGCCGGGCAGCACGGGGAAGCTGGTCCCCGGCTACGAGGCCGTCATTGCAGATGAGAATGGCCAGCCGGTTCCTCAAGGCGATATCGGCAATCTGCTCATCAGCGGGGATAGCATAGCAGCGTATTATTGGAACAAGCATGAGAAGACCAAAGAGGTAATCACTGGTCGCTGGATACATACTGGCGATAAGTATTACCAGGATAGTGACGGCTACTACTGGTATTGCGGGCGCTCAGATGATATGCTGAAGGTAAGCGGCCAGTGGGTCTCTCCGGTTGAGGTCGAAAATGCGCTCATTGCTCACCCGGCGGTGCTGGAAGCAGCAGTGGTTGGCGACTTAGATGCGGACGAACTGGTCAAACCGAAGGCCTATATTGTGCTCAAGCAGGGTTACCAGCCATCGCAAGCGCTAGCGGATGAACTCAAGGCTTTTGTCAAGGCCCGGCTTGCCCCTTACAAATATCCTCGCTGGATCGAATTTATCCCTGAGCTGCCCAAGACGGCAACGGGGAAAATCCAGCGCTTCGTCTTAAGGGGAACGGAGCAGACACAGCCATTAAGCAATGTGTAAATAGTAAGGGTAGAGGTCAATGCAGCAGGCGTATCGTACACTACGGGTCATTGCTGAGGCCCAGGCGATCCGTATCGGGCTATCACTTGCTCCAGATGCATTGATGCTCCGTGAACTCTGTACGGCCTGTGCTACTCTTGGCTCGGAGAGCAGCATGGGAGTGAAGGCTGTCGTCCTGGACTTTGGAGCCATTGCTGGTACTGGTGGCGCTGAAGCTATACCCGTACACCACAATGATGTTGAACGGGCTACTGTAGCTGTACGAGCGGTGCCGCAGCCTGTGCTGTCGGTGGTGCGAGGCGTGTTATCGCAGGCAGGCACTACTCTTGTGCAGGCAAGCGATCTGGTCTTGATGGCTCACGAAGCCGCGCTTGCCCTCTCTGCTGCAGGCAAGGACGGGTATGATACTATCTCTGGGATGGCAGCACTGCGCTTGCGCTATGCGACATGGTCTGTTCCCGCCGTTGAAATTGGTGCTGAGATGGAGCGCATCCTGGCCATGCTGCGCGAGAAAAGCGCGATGGCTTTGCGCCTGGCCAAAGCCAGTATTCGCCTGGGTTCAAGCGGCGCGTCCGGCGATAGCAGCGATGGAGGGCAGGCAAGCGCGGCAGGCCGCCTGGAGGTCCTCAAGCAAGTCAACGAGTTTTATCTTACGCATGTAATGCAGACAACCGATGCTGTCGAAGGCTTGCGAGCCTTTCTGGAGAAACGCGCGCCGCAATGGAAAAATCGCTAACCCGGCCTAATTAAGGAATACTATGATCAGGCACCAACCGTGGAAAACATTGTCGTTTGAACAAGTTCTGGATACTCCTTATCTCAAAATTCGTTGTGAGCGCGTAGCTGTTCCGGGTGGGCTGGTCATTCCAGACTATTACATTATTGAGAATCGTGGCTGGGTAGGAGTTGTGCCGGTTACCGGAGATGGCCTTTTTTTGCTGAATAAGCAGTATAAGCATGGCATTGGCCTGGTGGTCTTAGAGTTTCCGGCTGGCAGCCTTGACCCGCAAGAAGATGATCCCCTGGTTACGGCCCGGCGGGAGCTGATGGAAGAGACAGGCTATAGCTTCGATGATGACCAGGTTGAGCTGCTGGCCCATATGTATGCCAACCCGACGGGAGCGCGTACTCGTATCTGGTGGTACCTGGCGCGAAACGTGCGTAAAACAGGTATGCAGAAGATCGATCCTGCGGAGGATATTGAAAATCTGTTAGTTACACCTCAGGAACTGCTGCACCTGATCCATAGCGGCGATTTTGCCGTGCAGGGGCAGGTCGCAGCCGCATATATGGCGCTGGAACGACTGGGATTGATCAGGATAGCTGTTTGAGTTTAGGCATCGTTTGTCATCCTGAGCGAAGCGAAGGATCTCTTTCGGCAGGCAGCGGATGCTTCGCTTCGCTCAGCATGACATGTTGAACCCTGTTGTTGATGAAAAACTGTCATGTTCATTCGAACCTTGCCTTACGGAAATTTCATACATTTTTGATATCTTTTTGAGTATTTGTTGCTATGATCTTGTATGTGCAGCAATGGGATGGTCTGGTGGTATTATGGCCGCGAAAATTCTCATCATTGAGGATGATCCAAATATTGTGCAACTCATCCGCCTCTACTTAGAGCAGGCAGGATATACTGTACTGGTAGCCAGCGACGGCGCCGCCGGCTTAGAGCTTCATGCTCGCGAGCACCCCGATCTGGTCATTCTCGACTTGATGCTGCCCGCCCTTGACGGCATGGAGGTGTGCCGCCGCATCCGCGCCTGGGCATCCACACCCATCCTTATGCTCACGGCGCGCCAGGGTGAAGAGGATCGCATTGCAGGCCTGGAACTGGGAGCCGATGACTACCTCGTCAAGCCATTTAGTCCTCGCGAAGTCGTCAGCAGGGTCAGAGCTATCCTTCGCCGCACTGCTCCATCCTCATCCTCAACCCCCATGAGCCAGGAAAGTGGCAGTGAAGGCTCTAGCGTGGATAAAAATGAGGAAATCCGCTTTCCGGGGCTTGTGATTAACATTCCAGCGCGCCGTGTCGAGGTCAATGGACAGCGAGTGATGCTTACCGCGAAGGAATTTGACCTGCTGGTTACCCTTGCCTCGGCGCCTGAGCGCGTCTTTACTCGCGAGTCGCTATTGAACCAGGTCTGGGGTTACACCTATCTCGGGGATGGGCGCACTGTGGATGTCCATATTGGCACCCTACGCAAAAAGCTCGAATCGGCGCCCGGTGCGCCGCACTACATCAAAACGGTCTGGGGCGTTGGCTACAAGTTCACGCTAGAGGAGCAAGCATGAGACCACAGCCCGGCTTGCCTACACTGAGTTTGCGCACCAAGCTTGTGCTCAGCTACCTTGCCGTAACGTTGGGCGCGATCCTTGCACTGGCTATCGTTGTGTCTATTGCAGTGCAAAACTACTTCAACAACAGCCAGCGTGAGTACATGCTGGCGCGTGCCCAGTACCAGGCAGAGCAGATCGAGCATATCTATAGCTCCCTGGGTGATAGCTGGGCCAACGTTTCACCGACGAGAATACAGACCAGTGATCCCGTCCTGCTCATTGTCCAGGATACGAGCGGCCGGCAAATCCTGTGTAGTCAGCCTGCTTTTGTGACATACGATTACTGTGACGATCAGTCCCTCAAACAATCCCTTACCCAGGCGCTGCAAGGCCAGCAAGTCTTTGGCAATCTCCAGGCTACGGGTAACAACAACACTTCCTTTAGCGGCCTCTATGTCAGCATCCCGTTGCGCTCAGATGACTTTACAAGTGGACAGATCATCGGCAGCATGCTTCTGTCAGAGCCAATACGTTATCCAGCAGGGCTTTCTCCCTACGATTTTCTGGCAAACGTCAACCAGGCCATCCTTATCACGGGCCTGATCATAGCCCTTATCGTTGTAGTCTTCAGCATGCTGCTTGCTCGCCACCTGACACGCCCTGTAGAATCGTTGACGGAAGCTGCGGAGCAAATGAAGCAAGGAGATTATGCCAGGAGGGTTGAGCAGCCCAGGAGCCAGGATGAACTGGGAAGGCTGGCTCTTACTTTTAACGCTATGGCAGAGACAATCGAAGCCGATGTGAAAGAGCTGCGCCGGCAGGAGCAGTTGCGCCGTGACCTGCTGGCCAATATTGCCCATGACCTGGCCACGCCCTTGACCGCTATTCAGGGGTTTAGCGAGGCGCTGGCCGATGATGTCATTTCCGATCCGGCCGCTCGCCAGGAGACGGCCCAGTTGATCGCCCGCGAAGTGCAGCGCTTGCGCCGCCTTGTCGCCGATATGCAGCAGATGTCCTCGCTTGAGGCCGGACGTATCCAGCTCGACCTGGCCCCGCTGGACTTGCATACCCTGGTCGATGAGACGCTGGCCGTGATCCAGCCAGAATGTGACCAGGAGGGGATCACACTACGCAACGAGATCGCGCCAACGGCACCCCCAGTACTGGCCGACAGCGACCGTATTACTCAGGTGCTGCTCAACCTGCTGGACAATGCAAGGCGTCATACTCCTGCAGGCGGTACTATTACCATTGGAGCGAAACCTGAAGGAACCATGCTTTCTGTATGGGTAAGCGATACCGGTAGCGGTATTGATCCAGATGATCTTCCCCATATCTTTGAGCGCTTCTACAAAGTCGATCGCGCTCGCACGGGAAGCGCTGGTAGTGGTCTCGGCCTGTCTATTGTCAAGGCCATTATTACATCGCATGGCGGCACCATTGCTGCTGAAAGCAAGCCGGGTAAAGGCACATGCATCACATTCAGTTTGCCGCTGGCCTCTGCACGCCAGCCCGGTGCAGCTCCTGTCCAGGAATATCAAGAATATAAGATACAATAGTTCTAGCATAAAAGGAGTTCCAGGCATGTCTCTTGATCGCAGCATCATCGGGGAAACTACGTCTCCGCAGACTTTCGAGGTCACAGAAGAGGCTGTACGGCGCTTTATGGAAGCCACCGAAGATCCCACGCTGCAGGCCGGTACGCCCATACAATATGCGCCGCCAACCTTTCCGACAACTTTTCGTATGCGTCTTCCCGATCTCAACCTCGATGCCACCAGAATGCAATTGTTGCATGGCGAACAGGAATACACCTACACCCGCCCGCTGCGCATTGGCGAGCAGGTGACATGCGTAGTGCGCGTTGCAGATGCGCGAGAGCGCACAGGCCGCAGCGGCACGATGACGTTCCTGGTGACGGAAACAATAGGCAGCGGCAGCGACCAGCAGCCCATCTTTACCGGCCGCAGCACAGCCATCATCCGCACAACGTAGGAGCTAATTGACGCCCTCAAAAAGGGATTGACAAGGAAGCAGGTTTTAGATAGAATTGAGGCGTGATATAAAGCAATGCCCTCGTGGCGGAATGGTATACGCAGCAGGTTGAGGGCCTGTGCCCGTAAGGGCGTGGTGGTTCGAGTCCACTCGAGGGCACCCAGACATCCGGGAATGGGTGTCCATTTTATGTTTCCTGTCTCTCTTCGCATAGTAGTCTGTCAACCTTCAAGTGGTGGGTGAAAGCCTGGCCCCACAAGGGAGGCCACGACATGTTCTCGGTCACATCAAGCTTGACGGACTAGTAGGGGCGACTAGCTCAGTTGGTTAGAGCGACTGCTTTACACGCAGTAGGTCTGGGGTTCGAATCCCTAGTCGCCCACTCTCCATACTCTAAGTTAGCTCTACAGGCCGCTTCATAGCAACTATCCTGCATCTCAATTGCAGAGTTTATAAGCTATTTTGAGATGATAAAATCAGTTGGTCTCACGTTCGTTGTTTTTGGCTGTGACTCGCTGTTTTTTGGCCTTATTTTTCTCATACTTACTCGTTTTACAAGATAAATCAAATTAACACTTGAAAGAATAAGTTATTGCAACAACAAACTCAGCAGAATCAACAAAATCAACAACCGAAGCAGACTAAGAAGAGATGGAAGGCAGCTGATTATCATATTCGCGGTAACAACCTCATTGTTGGAGGTATACTAGCAATTTCTTTGATCATTTTACAGGCGTTTATTCAGATAGGGCTACATAATCTCTGGTCTTATATTGTAATTATTGCGCTCGCAATAACTGTGCCATGTATGGCTGCAATCATTCTCATCAATAGTCATGAGGTAAAATATCCTTATACTTCTAGTGGAACGATTCGCAACATTATCTTCGGTACGGGTGTTTTCGGCAGCTTTATTGGTATTTTGGCTACCTTCTGTTATATATCATGGTTCGTTGGCATCATTTTCTTAGGAGCATCCATGTTGGTATTTGTGCTCTCTATCCTTTATGTTAAGCAACTTAGTTGGGATGAAGATGGGCAATATAAGTGGCGATAATTTTAAGTGGCGCTAGCTTTTACGTTCCATGTCGTAAACAAGAAATCCTTAAGTTTGATAATTTCTCCTGACTTAATATAGAAACCAAGATGAACAGGTATCATTGTAATAGATATTGGCACCTGCCTTGTTGGAATCTCTATAATTTCTATACTTCCATCGATCATATGTTGTGGGCCGGCAAACAGAACTCCGAGGAACAGAAGGCGATTACCTAAGCTAATACCCGTTGGGGTTCTGAATGTTCCTTCATTTAAGATGAATATTGGAGAGCCTGACGAGCCAGGAAATGCTGCTATGTCAACTACGCCTTGTGGTTTGCCTTGGAAATTGGTTGCTGGATGAGACGCAGTTATACCGCGACGAAGAATGGGAAAATTATTTATATCATCCCAAAGACCTATAGGATAACCTACCATAATAACTTCTTCCAATGCTGTTATGCTTTCAATTTGGTCTTGTGTCGGAACGATGCTTTCGTCAAGGGATTGATAAAAGAATTGCTTACCCATTGCATGTACTTGCTCATGTAAGCTTCCGAGAGGCATTACGCACATATCGATATTTGGATCAGGATGACCAATCCAAGCGTTCTCGAATTCGTGCAATTTTATACATATCGAACTTTGGGAAGGCTTTATTTGTCCATCATTATCCGTAAAAGCTTCATGCATAAAAAAAGTTCCTTCTTTAGCATCTTTCACGACATGTTTGTTTGTGATAAGCACAGGAACGTGTGTCTGCTCGTCTACAGCATATCGAAAGAAGAATGCTGTACCAACTGACTGAGTTCCATCAGAGAGGGTTGCCACAATCCTTGTTGTGGTGAAGAGTAGCCGATTTGAGAGGTAGTTGATTCCTAACATGAATTAGTTACTCCTTCCTTAGCTTTAGCTTCATTATACCAGACTGGATAAAGGGGAGAGTTAAACTCTCGAAAGGCAGTTTTTTACCCTGCTCGCTGGTGATCCCCTCGCTCTTTTCAAGCCGATAATGAAGATTAACTAACCCGATGTGCAAGTTTTCTGAGCGGGGTCCAGGGGCGGCAGCCCCTGGCGGGGTGTGGGGTGTCCCCACTCATTCTCTCTCCCCCCGCGGCCGCAGGCGGCACTCAAAGCGAAAAAAACTTGCACATGGCGTTAACTAATAAATTGGAGGAACCCATTCCTGAGGCCTTCTGGCTCTTCCAGAGCTCGCTTTCGCTCTTGAGCAGCGCCGAAACTTCATTATCGGCCCTGCCTCGATAATCACCCAAAGGATAGAAATCCCTTAATCAGTCCCACCATACAAACAGAACGCGATCATCCTCATCTTGCAAGTTGGCAAAAATCAACTCATCGTCTTCGGGCAGAAGCACCTCTATCTCGCTGGCCTGCCAGCGCTCTTCGATGAGGCGCTCGAGCTTTGGCAAAGCCTCTTCGTTCGTCCAGATGTAGACGGTATCGGCAGGCCAATCATTCCACCGCGTTGTGCGCAACAAAGAAAGGCCGAGGGGCAGCCCGCCTTTCTGCCTGCTCGGATATGGTAGCCGAGTTGCAATTACACTATACCAGAGATGGCGCCATTTCAAGAGATCGCGAACGACACGCTCACCATCGAGAAGATTAACGCGTGATCGCCGCAGCAGTTCAAAGTAGAGGCGCTGGACATCATTGATAGACTCATTTTCTTGTTCCTGATCCATACCTGGCTACTCCTCTCAATGCAATCAATAGGCAAGGCTCAAAAGAACTTGACAATTCCTCAATTACCAGCAAAGTCCGGTAATGTCATGTTGAGCGAAGCGAAACATCCGATGCCCATCGAGCGAGAACCTTCCCCTTCGCTTCGCTCAGAGCTTGCCCTGAACGAAGTGAAGGGATGACATTGCTTCGGCTCACTCGCTCAGCATGACACATGTTGCTGATCTCTTCTGAAAAAGTCCTTTTCACATTCCTATTCTGCCCTCGCCTATGAAAAGCGGCAATCTGCCTTCCTCATTCGTCTTTCTCATAGCGTGCGCGAGCTTCCAGTCTTCAGGAGGCTAAAGTGATGAAACTTTGTGAGAAATGTTGATGCAGCATCTGCTCTGGGATGCTTGCTACACTGCTTGCCACACCTGCACAGTTTTATCAGCACTACCCGAGGCGATGCGCTGCCCATCAGGTGACCAGGCGACTGAAGTCACTGCATCGGAATGCCCTGTGTAGGAGACGATAGGACTGCCATTAGTTGCGTTCCATACCTGTACAGTATTATCAGCGCTACCGGAGGCAATGCGCTGCCCATCGGGCGACCACATCACAGCGCCCACAGCTTTGGAATGGCCCCGATAGGCGAGGAGGTTCTTGCCAGTGACTGCATCCCATACCTGCACTGTCTTGTCCTTGCTTGCGGAGGCGATGCGCTGCCCATCGGGCGACCACATCACAGCGCCCACAGCTTTGGAATGGCCGTGATAGACGAAGAGGTTCTTGCCAGTGGCTGCATCCCACACCTGCACTGTCTGATCGCTGCTTGCCGAGGCGATGCGCCTGCCATCGGGCGACCAGGCCACGAACCATATAGTTCCAGAATGGCCCCGATAGGTAAAAAGGTTCTTGCCAGTGGCTGCATCCCACACCTGCACCGTCTGATCGCTGCTTGCCGAGGCAATGCTCCTTCCATCGGGCGACCAGGCTACAGCATTTATAGGCATACTTCGTAACCAACCAGAATGGCCGCCATAGGTAAGAAGGTTTTTGCCAGTGACTGCATCCCATACCTGCGCTGTCCTATCATCGCTTGCCGAAGCAATACGCCTTCCATCAGGTGACCACGCCACAACCCATATAGAGTCAGAATGGCCGCCGTAGATAAGAAGGTTCTTACCAGTAGTAGCCTCCCACACCTGCACCGTCTTATCGTTGCTTGCCGAGGCGATGCGTGTGCTATCAGGCGACCATGCCACGGCATTGACAGGGGCAGAATGACCACGATAGGTGTAGAGCTGCTTTATTGAGGGTGCAGCGGCTCGCGCATAGGGAGGCGTCATGGCAGGTGACGATATGACAGGTCCTGTCGGGGGCAGTGTGATCGGCCCCAAGCCAGGTGGCGTAAGCACATGCCCTGAAGGAGTTGCTCGCTGGGGCTGAGCCGGCGGAGCTGATGGAACGGCCAGGACAGTGGGTGGAAATTCGGATGGGACAAAGGTTGCTGGAGCGGACGCGCTGGCCTGTTCGAGAGCAGTGGCGAAGGCACGTACGCTGCCGAAACGCTGGTGAGGATCTTTGGCCAGGGCGGTCATCACCACCTCTTCAACAGCAGGAGGGAGCGTGGGCAGCTTCTCGCGCATGGACGGCGGCGGCACAAACATGTGCTGGCTGGCAATCTCGCTGAAGGAGCCATGAAAGGGGCGATCGCCGGTGAGCCACTCGTAGACCACGACGCCCAGGGCGTACTGGTCGCTGGCCAGGCGTGGCTTGCCCTGTAATTGCTCAGGGGCCATATAGTAGGCCGTGCCGACCACTTCCTGGGTGCTTTGCATACGCGTGCTCTGAGCGATGAGCGCAATGCCGAAGTCGCTGAGCAGGATCTCGCCGCGCCGTCCAACCAGCATGTTCTCCGGCTTGATATCGCGGTGGATCAGCTTTTCATCATGGGCATATTGTAAGGCATCCACTGCCTGCTTGATGTAGGAGACGATGGTCTCTAAGGGGACGCGAGAGCCTTTGGGATGGCGCTGGCGCAAGGTGCCATTGGGCGCGTAGTCCATGACGAGAAAGGGCACGCCATCCTGCACGTCGTAGTCGAAAGTCCGCACGATATGGGGATGGATCAGGTGAGCAATGGTGCGCGCCTCGTTTAGAAAATATTCGGCCTCGTCACCACCCATTTGCGTATACAGGACTTTGATGGCAGCCTGCGTTCCCAGGCGCACATGCTCGCCCAGGTAGACTTCGGCGAAGCCACCGCGTCCCAGCAACCTGGCGAGGCGATAATTGCCGAGCTGCTGCCCTGTGCGGTCTGCCATGCTTCTCCTCTTTTCCAGCTCCAGCAAGCGCGTTGATGGCGCAGTGGTGAAGGACATTCAAGTGGGAAACGTATGCAGATATTGTAGAAGTATTTGTTGTGTTTGTCAAGCAGGGTTTTCCCAAATCGGCAAGCAAGAAATGGGGATTGGCAGAAAGCCCGAAATATGATACCTTGTATGGTACAATTGTATGCGAGGGTGCATCATGCTCCCACCATAATTGATAGATGGCGCATTTCCTAAAGAAAGGCAGGACGAAGTTGACCACTGTTGAGCAACCCCCGGTAGTTCTTCCTGCTGACTGGGTACCAGGGCCTCCGCAAGGCTGCTGGACCTACGATGATTATGCGGCGCTGCCTGAGGATGGGCAGCGCTATGAAATTGTGAATGGAGTGCTCATTATGGCTCCTGCGCCTACTCCAGAGCATCAGTCAATTGAAATACGGATTGGTTACTATCTGTTTCCCCATGTTGATCTTGCAGGTGCTGGAAGGCTTATCCCGTCTCCTGTGGATGTCGAACTAAGCCCAAAGGACGTAGTTCAACCGGATGTGGTGGTCGTGCTGAATGAGCACCTGGACAGGATACAAAAGAAGAGGATCGTTGGAGCTCCTGACCTGGTGGTAGAGATTTCATCGCCAAGTACCGCAGTCCTTGACCGGCTCACCAAATATGAGA
The DNA here is from genome assembly GCA_902812455.1 of Chloroflexota bacterium. The sequence continues at coordinate 19,263 of CADDZH010000095.1, forward strand.
AATATGCTCAGGCCGGCATTAGAGAATACTGGATTGTTAAACCTGAGAGCCGCACGGTGGAGGTATTGGTTTTGGAAAATGGAGAATATCGTTCGCTCGGCATCTTTCGCGGAGAGCAAAGCGTACACTCGCAGCTTGTGCCGGCACTGGCGGTAAAGGCCGAGCAGTTTTTTGTCTGACTTTATCCTCCCGCCGGGCCACCTTCCAGTCCCGGCTTCGTCATATTCTCTGGATTGAGGATACGGTCAAGCTCTTCCTCGCTGAGTTTTGTCCTCTCGCGTGCCACCTCGCGTACTGTCTTGCCCGTCTTGTACGCCTCCTTCGAGATCTCGGCAGCAGCATCATAGCCGATCACGGGAGCGAGTGCTGTGCAGATGGCAAGGCCGCGTTCCACCATCTCCGGCCCCTTCGTTGTCGCCTTAATGCCCTTGATGCACTGCTCGGTAAAATTGCGTGCCGAGGCTGCCAGCAAGCTGATCGATTGTAACAGGTTGTAGGCAGTGACGGGCATCATGACGTTGATCTCAAAGTTACCGGATTGCCCCGCAATCGTAATCGTCGTGTGGTTGCCTATGACCTGAGCGCAGACCATGCAGACAGACTCGGCAATGACCGGGTTGACCTTGCCTGGCATGATCGAACTGCCGGGCTGGACGGCTGGTATCTCAATCTCGCCGATACCGGCGCGCGGGCCAGAACCGAGCCAGCGGATATCGTTGGCAATTTTCATCAGGCTAACTGCCAGCGTGTTGAGCGAGCCGCTCGCCTCGACCACATTATCGAGCGTGCTTTGCGCCTGGAAATGGTTGCTTGTCTCATGCACGGTCACGCCGTTCATCTCAGACAGGCGCTGGCATACACGCGACGCAAACTCTGGATGCGTGTTGACGCCCGTGCCAACGGCTGTACCACCAAGAGCAACTTCTGATAACTCGTGTGCAGCATGACGCAAGCGTGCAATGCCCCGCTCGATCTGCCCTGCATAACCAAGAAACTCCTGCCCCAGGCGAATCGGCGTCGCGTCCTGGAGATGCGTGCGCCCGGTCTTCACGATGGGCATAAACTCATCTGCCTTCTGCTGCAAGGACCGCTGCAACCCCTCGAGCGCGGGTATCAGGTCATGCTCAATGCCGACCAGCGCGGAGAGATGTATGGCTGTGGGTATGACATCGTTCGAGGACTGCCCAAAGTTCACATGGTCATTGGGATGAACTTTGCGAGAGCCTCGAGTCCCGCCCAGCAATTCACTGGCGCGATTAGCGATCACTTCGTTGGCATTCATATTGGTTGAAGTGCCGGAGCCTGTCTGGAAAATGTCCAGCACAAAGTGGCTATCCAGCTTGCCATCAATAACTTCCTGGGCCGCGCGGATAATGGCCTCGGCAATCTGTGGGTCAATCAGCCCCAGCGATTCGTTGACCTGGGCAGCCGCCTGCTTGATCTGTCCCAGGGCGCGAATAAACTGGCGCGGGAAGCGTAGATCGCTGATGGGGAAATTGAGGACGGCGCGCTGCGTGCTCGCGCCGTAGTATGCGTCTATGGGTACCTGCATCTCTCCCATTGAGTCGCGCTCGATGCGGGTCTGTCCTGTCGTGGTCATCGTGATATTCCTCCTTCTATGTATCCTGGCTAGATTATACCACCGCAGCCGCCAGGGATCATTTACAGGGTAGATTTTTACGTGGACCCGCCTGGGAAGAGGATGTACCTGATGATTTTTGACACCCGAATCGGGGAATAGGGTGGAGAGGAGTGATGCGAAGGAGGGGCGCGGGGACAAGCACCAGGCCCCCGCCCATCCCCCATCCACCCACAGCTTCGATAAATCGAGCTTCTACAAGCC